>WJJB01000286.1 GCA_014729935.1 Candidatus Bathyarchaeota archaeon
ATAGATGTTAGCCCCCTACTCTTCTTCGATTCCCTCGTTGACGTGATAGATCGCACGAACAAGGGAAAACCATTAGAGCTCGCATACAAGGAGGAATTGGAGAAGGGAAATATAGAGAATTTCAAGATGCAAAATATCACCGAGGAACCTGCACGTCTCACGAGTATCAAGAGAACATCAGGACACTTGCCAACAAGCCAAGGCGACCTTTCACAAGCCCCTGCTGGTGAACCAACCACGGTTTCACCTGCATTGCCCGAAGGAATGGAAAAAATCAACCGGACGCACGTGTTGCCATTTTCGGAATTCCAAGAAGAGGGAGAGAAGGTTGAAGAAGCGGACGGATATTACAAGAAAGCATTGGATGCCAAGCAAGAAGAAAACTATGACTTGGCAATCAAGAACCTGGAAAAAAGCGCACGAGTGTATTCACGACTAGAGGGAAGCACCCACAAGCTCCTATTCATCAAGAATGAATTAATGGAGTGTTATTTCTGGGCAAGAAAATTCATTGATAGTACGGTTGAAAGTAACAACGTTGTTAGGCTTGCGGAAAGGGAAGGGTTACGGTATTTCATGGGCAATGCAAAGGAATTCCAAGCACGGAAGTTTCTCGATGCTGATGCCGATGGAGATAAGTCTTGCATCGCATTACAGCAAGCAATGCGTGATTTCGAAGACGGTGGTTTTTTTGGAAAGGGAGGAGCATGCGCGGAGATGATTGGTAGGATCCTATACAATCAGCGGGCTCCAGAGCATGACAGGGTCGCCTTGTTTTTTTCCAAAGCCTTGGTTTTATATCAATTCGGCATTTCCAACCCCAGCAACTACGAACCCGAATGGATTACAAACGGTGTCCTTGCATCCCACGGGGCGTTACTAGAACGTCTAACAAGGGAAATAGTGTCAAGACTGAGTGATCAAGCCACGGTGACCAAGATCTTGGGGGATTTATCTACAATGAAACCATGGTGATGAAAGTGGGATTCACATCATCATTTCAAGGATTGCAGGACTAGCTCCCGGACGAGGGGAATGGATGCACGTAATTCATTGGCTACACGGACGAGATCATCGTGTTCAATCTTGAACATGGGTCGTGGCACCTTGTACTTGTCGTCTGGTCTCTGAGTGCCAATCCTGCAAACACGTTTCACCCTCACTGTTCCTGAAAACACTCTTCCTTCCCACTTGATGGTGACGTGGTGTGGCTTGCTTTCCCGGTTTACCAGGACACGATTAAGCAATTGTATCCTGCATCCCAAGGTGGTGCTTTGTTCAAGCAGAAAAATTACCGTTGAACCAGCAAGTGCTGGTTCACAAAGTACCTTGATCTCGACACCCGGCCTCTGCTTCTTCCCATGGACAGGAATGAACCATGCATCCAAGATGTCCAGATCGAATAAGTGCTCCATGAGTGAGCCAACATCCTCACCGGGCATGTCATCTACCATCGTGGCGATTTCTACGATGGTATCCTTGGTGATAGCTATCTTCGTCCTCTCCTGCAACCTCTCGATGGAGGCTAATTGGATTCCTTCCATGGGTTTGGTGATGTTTCCATCAAAGGTTTCAATGAGTTCAACCTGTAGGATGTTTGGTAATCCAGGATTATCCATTGCTCCCACTCCAACTCCCTTGCACTTGCGAACTGAAGGGTGGGTGATGAATTCGAAGCTTGGTTGCAGGGTGGCAAGGATGGCAACACCCGTTGGCGTGGCGAGCTCTCCTTGAATGGGTCCATCTACAAATGGTATCTTGTTTCGTTCTAATAATTCCCTTGTTGCAGGTGCGGGAACGGGAACCAAGCCATGGGCTATCTTAACTTGGCCTGCCCCAACTGCCAATGGAGTTGAATGCACCACGAATACGTTACTTTCATCGAAAAAATCGAGAATCTCTAATGCCCTTGCCACGCACGATATATCAACAATCGTGTCAACAGAGGCGATCTCGTGGAGATGAATGCTTTTGGTTTCATGATCCGAACTATCGTGAATGCCATGAGCAGCTTCTTCTGCGATTGCGAGCTTTTTGAAGCATTCAAGAGCAAAATCGCTCGCTTCATTTGATAGGCTGAGTGCATTCAAGCAGGTTTCCAAATCGCTTCTTACCTCATCCACGGTGCTTGAGTGATGATTCACGGTCTCATCAATATCCAAAAATAGGAACTGACCAAGGAAGCCTTGACGATACTCTTTCCTGAATCCCGCATCGATTTTGTGCACCCGGTCTAGCTCGCGCTCGATCGCCTTGATGGAATCGATTAGGGCGTTTTTTTCGTTTCCATTGCACGTTACGAGATCGTGGAATGCAGAAACGAGCATATCGCCTGAAATACCCGCTTGGCAATCCACCCGGATGATATTCATGACAGGCTCTTCCATCATTTCAACTTAGCCAGGAACGCACCGAGGAAGTTACTGATACTCACGATAGTTTGCTTGAAAGGCTCATAATTGCCACTTTCGGTGAGTATCACCAAATAATACACATCCTCACCTGCTGGAACCTTTTGCACCATCACGGTGCTTTCCTTTATCTTCATGGTGGCATTGGCGATGGGTTCTTCTTGATCATAAATTCCTGATTTAGTCCACTCGTTCATGAGGATGATGGAGCTTCCCGAGATAGCTTGCAATTTTTCCAGCGAGATACCCGTGGATGTTCCAGAGATTTTCTTGGCTATCAGGTTAGCATCCTTGTCCAAGAGCAGGATCATCCTGGCTTCTGGTATTTTCCCGCATAATTCCGACAGGTATTCTTGCACGGACCCGAATTGAGAATAGAGTGAGACCCAAACTTCATGGAATGACGAGAAACAACTCCATTCATTGTACACGGAAGTCGTGAACGTACCAGAGAGTGCCATCCCGTTTCGTTTGCAGGTCGCTTCGATCTTGTTAGTGAGGTTTTCGAACGTGCGAATGATCCTTTCATCTTCCTCTTGGTACTTTTCCTGGTAATGGTGATCGTACTTGTGGTAAAAAATGAAAACCATCGGGGATATTCCGTGCTTGGCGAATTCCCCCAAGGCACGGTCGAAGTATTCCAATGCAAGGTCATACCTCTCGATATCCTGCAGGTCTATCACGAAGATGAATGCATCGGTTGCTGCCAAGAATCGTTTGTCCTTGAAATACGAATCCCTGTAAACCTTTTGGCCACCAAAATCATGGATGGCAACGTTTTTCCCCAAGATCTCAGCTTCAGCACGCGAGATGCCGCGCGTTGGCTTGATCAATGATGAATCCACCATTTTTTTCCTGATAAGTGCGAGAATTGTTGTTTTCCCGGCGTTATCGAGTCCTGCAACGACGATTTTACGTCTTTCAATGCCATTCTCATTAGACATCTTGGGACACCTTTGAATCAAGTATTTTTTCCATTATAAATTTTGATAGGGTTTTCTCTGCGTTTTCAAGACCATTGATGATGATCTCGTCCATGAGCAGGGATAATAAGTCCATTGCTCGTTTCTCCCCGTCATCAACTGAAATGATGATGGCTCCCGTTAATTGCTCTCGATGAATGAATAGGACCTTGTTCTTTCCCATGTTGATCGAGGTCAATTGATCGTGAGCTACTGCCTTTACAAATGAATTAATAGCGGACAGGAACCCCGCGGCAAGGCGTCCTTCTTTAAATACATGGCTCTTAATTACTACTGGCACGCCCCTCCTGTCAAATATGATGATATCTTTTGGGATGAACGGGGCGGGAGTATCATGGTGATAGGAAATCACCTTCTTTATCCATTCAAACGCCCTCTTCACCCCGTTTCCCTGGATGGCGCTAATTTCTTCCACTTGCCAGTCCCGTTCCTGCAAACCAGAAAGGTCCAATCGTTTCATGATTTCCGCCATGGATGCAGCCCCGGGTAGATCTTGCTTGTTCAATAATATCAGGACCGGTAACTCACCAGGAAAATGCGAGAGTGCCATGTTTAACGCCTCATTCGCTTCCGTGACTCGTTCACGAGCTGCTGCATCTATAACAAATATGATGAAACTGCTTTTCTGAATGGATTTTATCCAAAAGCGCCGAAACGCCTTCCTTCCACCAAGATCGATGAGGTTAATTTCCAATGACTTGATTTTCATCCTTCGGTGATTGGTGCCTGCTGTCGGTATTGTTTCAGTCGCTTGGCCCTCCACGAAATAATTCAACAGGGTCGTCTTTCCAGCTCCATCTAATCCCAGGATAACAACATTTACTGGTGCATCCTTGGAGTTTAATTTACTCGTGAACATTTGAAATATCCTTTCCCAATCACTCATTTCACGTATTTGCTGCTTTATTCTCTCTCAAGGTGTGAAGGACAAAAATCATACCCTAACCACTTCAAGCAAAACGGCTATGTTTCCATGAATGGATTCATGCAAAAAAAAGTTAATGTTGCACCGCGAGAATCCGGGGAATTATCGAGCATTATACATATTGGAAAACCTGAGGAATAAGAATGGTTGCCCTGCAACCCTCGTGAATGTTGACCACGGTGGGTATCCCATCGATATCGAGCGTAAGTTTTTCTTGCAAGTAGGTTTCTTTAGCAGATTTGAATCTAGCATCCCTTAAAACTCCAGAATATTCCAACGTGCATGTGAGGA
The DNA here is from genome assembly GCA_014729935.1 of Candidatus Bathyarchaeota archaeon. Taxonomy (GTDB): domain Archaea; phylum Asgardarchaeota; class Lokiarchaeia; order Sigyniarchaeales; family Sigyniarchaeaceae; genus WJJB01. Next base: position 4,611 of record WJJB01000286.1, read on the forward strand.
CTTCTTTTAGGTAACGAACTTCCTTCATGCCACACAACGAATAATCACCATTCCTTTCACAGTGGAAATATATCATTTTTCCAGCAAGGTCGCGGGTGATACTC
>WJJB01000287.1 GCA_014729935.1 Candidatus Bathyarchaeota archaeon
AATTCATGGCGGATGGTACGGACTACCTTCTTGATGATGTCCGTTTCTTCCTTTCCGACGATCATGATAATGAGATTCCCAAGGTCAATCGACTTGTAAAACTTGATTTCGCTCAATCCCAAATCTGGATCCTCCTCTTCAAGTTCTAAGAGGAACTCGGCGATATCTAAATCCAAGTCCGTGAGATCCCCAGATTCCAAGCGTTCTTGGCATGAATAACAAAGGATATCACTTTTCGCACAGGCAATACAGCATGGGAGCTTTTTCATTCTTGATCACCGAAAAACGTTACTCGTGTGAAACAATCCCGTCTATTCGATAGAAATAATGAACTGAATGATCCTGAAAATTCTAATCCTTCCTCTTATTTATCATTTTGTGGTGTGTTCCATTCACTTGCCGTTCTTCCGCATTCCCATGCCGTTCTTCCGCATTCCCACCAATCTTTTTAATCGTGCTATCATTCATGTGTATTGTAATTATAAAATTCGGTGTGATATCTTGCCAAGTCAAATCTTTGATGCGGAAAAGTTCTTGGATCTAGGAGCCCTCGCTCTCAGCTGCCGTGTCAAGCGCACGAGGGAGAATGTAAAGCTGAAGCTGAGAACAAAAAAGCGGCTTTATACTTACGTCACGGACCCAGAAACAGCAGAAGCACTATTACAAAAGCTCAACTGCGATGTCATCGAATTATGAAAGTACCGTAGAGGTCATCATCAATGCCAGTCACAGATCCCGTTCAACGGAAAATCGCACAATATCATCTCCTATACGTGAAGATCTGCAGGAAATGCAATGCAAAAAACGCGTATACTGCAAAAAAATGCAGGAATTGCAGGAGCAAGAATCTTCGTCCAAAGAAACGGGAAACAAAGAACAAATAGAAACTCTCGCCTGATCTGGAAGCGTTTTCGAACTTACTTTCCATGAAGATCCGAGAGAGTTTCATTCACCTTCATATTAATTTGCCATAGATATGCTCTCCTTTTTCCTATGAATTTTCTAAAATTTAAAAATGGATAAAAATAATATAACTTGTACACTTCCCTGAACAATAATACTACTTTGCCCGAGGATGCAACCATGGAAGCGAATGATTCTGCTATCGAGCAGCTGGAGGATATTTTGAAAAATCTAACTGCGTCTATTCCCGAGATTCTTTCGGCCGCCGTCGTGAGCGTGGAGGGTCTACCAATAGCAAGCATGATGCCTGAAGGAATTGATGATACGAGAATGGCAGCAATGACCGCGGCAATGCTTAGCTTGGGTGAACGGGCAGCAATTGAATTGAATAAGGGTGCCTTGGAGCAAATTTTGATTCGTGGCGAGAATGGATACCTCATTGTAATGTCAGGAGGTCCCAATGCCGTTTTAACCGTGAGCGCAACCAGGGAGGTTAAGCTCGGGTTGATTTTCTTAGATTGCAAAAGAGCCTGTGAAAAAATCTCAGAAATCATCTAATCCTTGAAATTGGGGCCGTGTTTTAGAAGCTCGTGGATGGCTGAAATTGATTCCAATACAAGATCAGGTTGGAATTTATGCGGGATAGCGTGCCCCTCCTGCCAGATCCCTGTTTTAACAAGCAAGCTCGTGATACTAGCATTTTTTGCAGCCAGTATATCTGTTTCCAACCGGTCACCCACCATGATCATCTTGCTAATATCATGTTTGCTCTTTGAGATGATGTCATCAAATACCATCCTGTTTGGTTTCCCAAAAGGGCTTCCCAATTCAGGTTCTTTTCCCGAAGCTGTAACCAAGGCACTGATTATCGAACCGGCTCCCGGGGCTATTGTATTACCCGCTGAGGGTAATGTGGGGTCATCATTACTAGCGACGAAGAACGCACCACCATGCATGCATTTCAAACCAATGTCAAGTTTCTGGTAGGTTAGATTTCTATCTAATCCAACCGTGACAAGGTTAACGCGCGAGTATAATGAGGGATTTCCTTGGAACGCTTTCTCTTCAAGCACAGTGAACCCTTCTCCCCGTAACGCTTCCTTCAGTCCATTTTCCCCTATCACGTAAATAATAACATTAGATGGATTTATTTTCTCCTTGTAAAAATGCAATCTCAACCTGCTCGCCGTGATGGTGGCGCTTGTAAAGATATTTGAAGTTTTAACATGGATGTCGAATGATTTCAAAATGGAGACATATCTTTCACGAGTTCGAGTTGAATTATTCGTCAGGAAGAACACCTGCTTGCCAGAAGTCTTCAAGAAATTCAAGAAACTAGCAGCCCCTGATATAGGATCATTTCCCGTGTAAATCACGCCATCCATATCGAAAATCCATGCCTGCTTGTCCTGCAATATCTTGAACGCAGCAGTGCGGTCTACTTGACGCATTGCAAGTTTCATTAATGACACCACTGAAATAAGCATTCACCTATATCACATGATTTGGCTTTTTTTTGATATTGGTTACTGATCCCGTTTAGTTAACTATTTAACTATTTGAAAAGTATTAGATCATGTTATAATTGATGATGAAGGATCGGCAGAAGTTGACAAATTATGGATTCCAACTTTTTCTCATTCGATGAAGCACCAAGACTGGCCCCACCAGTTGGAAAGCGGGAGTACATTCAGGATCCCCGCGATACAGGGGGAGTGTTGCTTGAATCGAGAATAATTGAAAGGGCAAAATGTAGCATCTGCGATTGCGATCTTTCAATGGAAATATTCTATTTCAGTGGTAAAACCAGGAAATTCATCAAGTGCAACGGTTGTAAAAAATATCTCTTCGAGCTGGAAAGGAAACCCAAGTATTAGACGGTTGATCTTGATTCTTGACCATTTCCGGGATTCTTGATGATAGTAAGGAACGTATAGGTACATTTCCCATGGTTACTGGTCAGTGGAGAAAGCTTTATAGAGAAAAGCACACAATTCATCACTCGTGGGTGTAAGCAAATGCCTGAGGAATATTACTTGATTACGCTAGAAGCAATTGATAAGGGCTTGTTATGCGGCGCTCTCTTGAGGGCAACAGCACCGCTCACCATTCAAGCGATGTACAAGAAGATGCGAGAAAAATTCATCGCCGGAAGGGCTAGATGGTTCGATTTCACCAATAAAAGTGCACTATACTTTGATATCAATATCAAGCGCGGAAAAGAGGGGAAAGCAACCCAGTTAAAAGCAAAGGAATTGGGATATATCTATAAACTTGATTCTGTTGTCCTTGCGTTTGAGGATGATCCAGAGATTCCATACGAAGTAGTGAAAATTGGGGTTATCACGGATGAACTAGATGCGTTTAAAGACATCACAAATGGCACGAGCGTTAAAATGAAACTAATGTGAAGGTGCAACGAGATGGGAGAAGATTCGCATGCGTATTCAGACGAGCTTGGAGAATACTTGGTCAAAATGGCAAGGAAATCACTGGAGTCGTACTTGGAAACTTGTCAAGAATTAGAGATCCCCCCGGATTGCCCTGAAGAACTCAAGGTTCCCTCTGGGGTATTCGTAACATTGCGCAAGTACGGCGTGCCCCATGGCTCCTCATTACGCGGATGCATTGGGATGATACAGCCCAGGTCACCGATCATTGAGGAAACTATTAGAATGTCATGTGCGGCAGGCCTGGAAGATCCTAGGTTCCCGAAAGTGAGCTTGGAAGAATTAAATGATATTTGCTTCGAGGTTACTGCCATGACTCCCCCGAAAAAACTAGAAGTTGAGGACCGTTCCACGATGCCAGAACACGTGAAAGTTGGAAGGGATGGATTGATCATGGAACGGGGCTTCAGGCGGGGATTATTGCTTCCACAGGTTCCCGTGGAACAAGATCCACCATGGAATGCTAAAGAGTTCCTTGATTGGACTTGTTGGAAGGCAGGCATGCAAAAAGGTTGCTGGAAACGTGATGATACTACTGTATACACGTTTCAGGGAGAAATATTCGAGGAAGAAAAACCTAGGGGGAACATTCACCGCAAAAAGATTTGAAACAATACGGTGTTATGGAAAAGACATATATATCATCATTCTCCCGGTATTGCCTGAAGACATGTTGAACGAGCGCATCGAACGGCTGATAGAGAAGATCAAGCAATCTGGTTTCTTGCACGACGAGAGAATCGCCAGGGCGTTTCAAATCGTGCCCTTGGAAGAATTCATACCGCAAGAATTACTCGTTCAAGAAATTCTATACCAAGATAGACCCCAAGTATTCCATTTCAAGAACGAGGTGCAAAAACGAACCATTAGTGCCCCCCACATGATCGCGCTCATGTTGGAATACTTGAGCCTGAGGCAAAAGGACACCCTGCTAGTTCTCGGTTCCAAGAGCGGTTATATTGCTGCAATGGCAAGCTTACTCTGCTCCGAGGGTCAAGTGATTATTGTTGATTCCTCGGAAGAGGTGATAGAACTCACCAGAAGGAATCTAACCAGCACCGGTTTCGATGGAAACATCACGCTAATCCACGGAAATCCATTGACCATGGCAGGTACCGAGAGTTACGGGAGATGGGATAAAATCCTCATCCCGTACCAAGTCAAGGAATTTGAAATCTATCCGGCGCTAAACCAGCTAAATGATGGAGGGGTCTTGTTTGCTCCCATTGGCGATTTTTCCTTGCAATTCTTCACCCAAATCATCAAGAAAGATGGGAATTATTTCGGGAACCGTATTAGCACGGTGCTTTTTAGCCCGTTGGAACAAAACATCACGTATCTTTCCCAACAAGTGGAATTCCTCAAGGTTTTGAAGAAAATGAACGTAATCGACCGGATAAAGGATACGATTGATGAGGAAATCTCTCATGCCACCCATGTCTTGCAAGAAAGGTCAGTTGAGGTTGAAGATAATAAGATTTCCATTATTTATGACACGGATGAAGCTAGGAAGTTGCATGAATCATACATCAGGGATTCGAAAATAGAGATCCGGGACGAGGATAGCCTTGAAGTTCGGATGATCGAGGGTGTTGCAATTAACATGGCTGAGGAGAATTACGGTAAGGTACGAGTCGTGACCATTGCAAACAAGTTGAATATATCCTTCGAAATTATCAAGCATTTCCTAAAAAAATCCAAGAAAGGCAAGCTAGTGGGAGATATGAATAACATGCAGGAACTTGCTTACGTCTTGGGAGATGGAAAAGGAGAACGCGATCCCGTGGTCGTGAATTTCGTAGAGGAATTAAGATCTAATTTGGATTTAATGCGCTCTCACATTGACAAGAGATATTTTACCGATGCACTCGATATCGTGGAATATTCCTTGAAAAAAGCCATATTCGTGGAGGATTCCTCGGGATATCCCATGAAACGTTACATTATACACATGAAAACTCTCAAGTCAAATTTAGAGCTATTACAACGCGTCAAGGATTCAGAATCTAAGAAGGATTTGGATCTAATGGAAGACAAGATTCAAGGCAACATTGATAGAACAATGGAGAAGCTCCAAGGCATCGTGAAAGCTTTTTAATCAAAGGATCTTATCCCCTTTAATGGTGCCTAATGGTAAATCATCGAAGGGCAAATTAAACCTACATGCCCTGTCGCTTGAAAAAGTAAATGATCATGGCAATCGGGTTTTTTATTTCAAGCTTGCCATGTATATCGTGCTCCTGAGAGTTCTTTTGATTTCATGGGCTGTTCTCTTCCCTGATTCGAAAAATTTCTCCTCTTTCCTAAACGTGCAAGTGGCACCAGTGGTTGGTATAGCGGGTAATGACTCCCATTTCTACTGGTTGATTGCTACAGAATGGTTTACCAGTGACCAGAAACTCGTGAATTTCTCTCCCCTTTTTCCCTCCATTTTATTCATCTTGAAACCGATGTTCGGGAAATTTGCGCCCTTTCTCTTGAATACCGCATGCTTGTCATTAACCCCTCCATTCCTATTTGGTTTCTTGAAAAATGTCATTCATGATGATAATACGGCAAAAACGATTGCAATTGGCGTTCTGTGCAATCCCATTTTCATATCTTATGCAAGTTATGGTTTAACCGAGCCGCTGCATTTCCTACTCCTATTCATCGCTTTAAATGCACATTACAAGCTTGGAAGGTGGAATAAAGTGGTGGAATGCATTGCATTATCTCTTGTTGTCCTTAACAGGTTCGTGGGCGTGCTTATTATCGTGTTTTATGGTTTCAAGGCATTAATGCAGCACGGGATCTCTATCAAGGAACGAGCTGTCATTCTCCTTCCAGCGATGGCACCAGTAATAACTTATTTTGGTTGGGAGATTATCGCCAACATTCTCTTTGGCATTACGCCATCCAATGCCAGGGAAATATATTGGAATCATCACTTCAATTTCAACCCGCTAACCCCAGAGTTTGCCATGCAACTCCCCATTCTTGTATCGGGGGCGGTGATTTGTGTTTTGCTTTTGGCATCATGGCGAAAAGGTCGCACTCGATCGTCCACGGAAGATGTTGCAGGAAAAGTCCTTTCCATCGAGCATGATACTTTCAAGCGCTTGGATATACAAGCACTTATAGCATATGCGGCGGCTACCCTACTTTTCCTGGGGTGTTTTAACAAGCAAATATCCATTCTCAGGTACATTGGCACGCTATTTCCCCTTTTCATGGTGCTTTACATTCCATTGCCCTCGTCTCCAAGTCTCCGGCTCGTGTCATTTGGCGTGCAACAAGGCATGATCATTGCCCATTTATTGGCTTTCCCTGTTATTGCCGCTGGGGTGCCCCATTTCTCGCTCTCATTTATAGAGATCCTGCTTCTCTATCTACTCACGGCTATCTCTATCGTCTTAGCTAGCTTATTTTACATGAAACCAGGTTACTTTGATTCACTCAATCGGGTATTCCTGATTCACGCTAGCTTGGCTTTCTTGGTGCTTCCATTAACCATTTACTTTCCATGACCGTGAACTTGTCTCTATACCGTGGTTAGATTTCGGATAATTGTTATCAGCAACTGCGGGACGCACGCCACCGGTCACCTCCGAAAAAGGTTAAATTACCGCGATTAAATGTATTTCACGGGTGCTTGCTTTCATCCCCCAAATCTTCACCATCGTGATTCTCCATGCAATCAGCAATTGGAACCCGAACGAAATCATCAAGTAAAAATGATGCTGCTACAGCAAACGAGATAATTCTTTCAAGAGACGCGAGTAATGCAATACTTGTATGTGGAGATGAAGATTCAGGATTGCACGAGTTCCTCTTGACCATGATCGAATCGCAAGTAATCCATGCTGGCAAGCGAGCCATGGTACAGGACACCACTGGAATACTCTCTTCAATCGTGCTTCCATTCCTTGCTGGGGAACACGTGAAGAAATTGCGAAAGGCAAAGAAGACTGCTGGTGAAGAATTACTTGGGCAAATATCGCCCTTGGTATGGGTGTTTAACACGGCCGTCGGTGGTAACCGTCTTAATGTCGTGAAATACAGGTTCCCATTGATTAACATGCTCTCTCGCATTGCTGGATTAGAAGGAAATCAATCCATATTGCTTGAACAAACTTTCCATGGTGATGCCGAGGCGATATTGAGGGATGTCCTTGTCAACCTGGTAGCCATCGCTTTCGGAAAAGATTACAAGAAATTTCGAAAAGAGGCAAGCGAGTTTGCTAGTTATCTCGTTCAAGGCTTCATGCATGCCGGCAATAATGGAAAATCATTCGTCTCATGGAAGGAATTCAAGGTATTCGTGGAACATCCCAAGAATGTAGACGTTGAGATGTCCAAGCATTTAAAAAAACATCTAGATTCATACCTGTACACCGTTGAATATTATGTATTGAATTCCCTGCTATTTATTGAGGGTATTGTCGATGCGGGTAATTTGAGTTCCCGGCCTATTGCTGATATAAACCTTCATTTATTATATTTGGAAGATACCACCGTGCACGAAAGGCTTCTCATCGGTTCATTACTCATTCTGGACATGATATTGGAGGGTCTAAACGTTCACAGGAATTTCAAGGCCCCCCTATCCCTCCTACCCTTCGATGGCGACGATCTGGTGGTGATTGATGATACCATGCATTTATTTCCTGCAAACGAATCCATCCTTAAACCAATGAATTCAACGAGGTCATTTTTCGAGCACGTGATCAATAAGGGAAGCTCGTTATTTATGAATGCCACTGGGACCAAAATGATGAACGTGGACTCTTTCTACCGCGTGGCTCTCGAGCCAGCCATTACTCAATCATTCACGGTCAATCTTTTCCTTGGAAAGATGTCTGGCAAGGAGGATGTGACCGCCGTTTCAAGGCTCAAGGAATTATTAGGCATCGGCAAGGTAGGGGTAAATCTCATCAACCTTCCCCCTGGCAGGTTCCTCATGGTTCCTGGAGAAGGTGACGTTGAACCATTTCTCGTTGATGCACGGGAACCCTCGGTGAAGACATTGAACGTGAAGCAAGGTTTACTGAAGAAAGTGTTGAGCGTTCCAATTGGTGCACCATTGATCCTCGACACTCGCCCGCAAGATGAGGGGGATCAAGTGGAAAGTGGAGAACCCGAAAGCGTTCGAACGCCTAGGGATGGACCATCAATTCCAGATTCCAAGAAAGATGATGGGTCCCAATCTTCCCTTCCCGCAGTGAGAGGCCTTCCAAGAGCAGGTGATTCCCAACCAAAAAGGGTGGAAATTGCAAAGGATGCGATAGATGTGAACCCTGAAGAAACGGAAGGACACGACGCGGGAGCTGTGGAGACACGTGGAGAGGAGCATGCGAAAAAGGGTTTACATGGCGATGATGATCGGATGGATGGCAAGGAAGCAGGCGAGATGGGGAAATCCCCTGCGCAAGACCAAATCGATTCAACTAGCGACCTGTTTTCGGTGCTTGATGAATTGGAAAGCAAGAATCCATTTGTTGGTTCCTCATTCAAGAATCAATTCGATGGAACCGGGGAGAATGTCGTAATAAGGGAACTTGAGTCTGGATTGGAAAACCCGTTGGATTACAATCTCATGCTCGATGTGCTCTTGTTCAAGCTCGAGAAGGTTATCAAGACGCCTCACGGCGTGGATTTATTCAAGGAACTGATGGAAAAGAAACGATTGAATTTCGAACGGGCACTCACCATGTATTATGAGGAGACCCGGACGTTACTCGATGGAAAATTCTGCGTCCGGGAAGGAAAATTCCTTGTATACAAGGGAATCATCACCGCTCTTGAAAAGATCATGGCGGAGCTCGGCTTCGGGAAGATTCATCCCGACGATAAGAAAGTTAGGGCTCTTGAATATCACCTGAGGCAGGCACTCTCCATATCAAGGTCGGAATTGCTTGAACGAGTGAAAAACGGGAGTCTTTATTTCTGAGTTTCAAGTTCCCCCTCTTCCTGCATTTCCTCCTTCTCCTTCTTATCGGTGATATCCCGGGTAATCAGCAGTTCGATGGCTTCCTTTCGGGGGAGATCCGATTTGATGGGAAAACGATTGTGTA
>WJJB01000288.1 GCA_014729935.1 Candidatus Bathyarchaeota archaeon
GAAGTATATACATCTCTGATCTACGCATGATGATCCACGCGACAAGCAAAGGCTTCCGTCCCTTGGCAACATACGCGCGTCGTGCCAGGAAACCGTTAACACGGGAGCTTCCAGTGGAGGGTGACTCTTGGGATATGATTGGTACAAACCTATCCATCAAGAATCCTGATGGAAGCTGGGGAACGGACACGAAAAGGCTTCTCTTGATGGATTCGAGAGATTTCAACAAGCTTGGCATCGGTATTGATGATTTGGTGGATAGTTTCATTCAAACCGTGTTATGCGCCGTGGCAATTGACAAGATGGCGAGAAAACTCTTCAAGGATGGCGTGTTTGACATGCGCTTGTTTAGATCAATCGATCCCGATTACAAGTTGATAGATGAAATCAAGAAATCCAATCCTGACCTTGGATAAATAAAGACAATATGTTACCTGGTGGAATAAATTCATGCCAAATCCCAATACAGACTCTCCACCTCACAAGGAGCAAGCATCTCTCCATCCATTCGAGCACGAGGAACCCATCCAAGTCAAGCAATTTCGCGTGGATGATTTACCTGCAGGCAAGATATCCACGCTTAACGTGGAGATCGTAACGGATGCTTTGAATATCCCCATCACGGTTCCGGTCATCGTGGCGAAGGGAACGAAACCCGGTCCCGTCCTCGGTTTAACGGCTGCACTCCATGGAAATGAGCTGAATGGCATCCTCGTAATTCAAGAATTCTTGCAATCCGTGGATCCCGGGGCGCTCAAGGGCGTGATTGCGGGAGTGCCTGTTGTCAACGTGCCTGGATACCTTTTCAATCAACGGGAGTACTTCGATGGGTTCGATCTGAACCACATTATGCCGGGCAAGCGGGAAGGTAAGCGTTCCGAAGTGTACGCGTATCGACTGGTAAACCGCATCATCTCGCAATTCAATCACTTGATAGATTTTCACACTGCAAGTTTTGGCCGGATTAATTCCCATTACGTTCGAGCAAATCTTGCCCAGGTGGAGACCGCACGCATGGCTCGCATGCAACACACGCAGATCATCTTGCATTCCGTGGCGCGTGATGATTGCGTGTTACCGCGAGTTTTGCAAGGATCTCGGTATCTTTCGTGAACCCAAGCCTAGCATTGCCATCCTCAATTGGAGGAATGTCAAGGTGATACCGGAATACGAAATTTGGCGTGATTTCTTCATCTCGAACGGTCATGAATCTGCAATCGTTGATCCCCGTGACCTCCACGTTAAAGGTGGCACACTCTTCGGTTCACCCATCAATGACCCGGGAAGATCATTTGCCATAGATTTGATATACCGGCGGCTGGTCACTTATGAAATTACTCGCGAGCTGGTGCAGGGAGATCTTGCTCCTTTTATTGATGCCTGCAGGGAAGGATTGGCTTGCATCGTGAATCCGTTCAAGTCAAATCTAATTACCAGCAAGGGAGTGCTGGCATTGCTTTCAGACGCGAGCAATGCATCCCTTTTCACGAGGAAAGAAGGGAAATACATCGAAAAATTCGTGCCATGGTCCCGATTGCTTGAAAAAGGGGAAACATGGTACCGGGAGCGGGAAATCGAGCTAATTCCATTCCTGCAAGCTCAGCCCGATCGTTTCGTGATCAAGGCAGCGAGGAGCAGAGGTGGAAGGGAAGTGATCCTGGGAAACGATCCCCGCGTGGGAAGGGAAGAATGGTCCCAGCTGATCGAGCGCCATGCCAGGGAAGGAGGATGGATCGTGCAAGAACGCGTGCAGATACCCGAATTGACCTTGCCAGTGGTGCGGAATAGGGACATCACCCTTGAAACATTCAAGATTAATTTAAATCCATACGTGATTGGTAGTAAATTTTGCAACGCGGGTTGCAGGGCTAGCAAGAGCAATATCATCAACGTGGGAGTTGGCGGGGGACAATTACCCACCTTCCTGGTAATGCAAAGAGCACCCGAGTCCCCGGAATGATCTTCATCACCGTGCAAGCTTTTAATCACTCCCGGTCCAATGAAGATACATGGTTCACGACAAGCGGAGGAAGGTGCTTTCCGTCCTTGTGGGGGCACTAGCTTCCGGAGCATACTGGGCGGGGGTCCGTCCCTCGGGATATGGCTGCGGCCCAAGTCTTGGATTGCTACTTGGTTTTTACTGGTTATTACTAGTATATTACACCCAACCGGAATCGCGATTTCCCACGAGGAACTTGTATGTCTTGCTGGTATTCGTGATCGGTTTTTCCATTGGTGGCACGCAGGGTTATGGTCAATATAATCAATGGATAAAGGGTATGTTCCATTACGATATTGCCAACAACATTTTCATTGATATCTCCCCTGCAGTGGGTTTCCTGCACTTGTTCACCTGTGGATTAACGTGGGGGGGATTTCCCGCCTTGTTGCTCGCGTGGATCATGTATTGCAAGAATGACGCCATAGAGTGGGTTACCAGGGTGGCGCTTGCGCTTGGGGGCTACTTCGTAGTGCAATTACTCCTGCAGGTGTTTCCCCAACTCTTCCTTCCGTTTTACAACACTGGAATCTATTCAGACCTGGGAGGATGTCCTGATTGCCAGAGAACCATTGATACTGCAGGAAACACGTGGGGGTATTTCGGCGCGTTCATGTTCCTTGTAATTTACACATTATTGAGAAACAAGCAAGCAATGCGCATCATATTGCCAATTTCCCTTGGATTCGCGATAACCTTTGGATTCGGGGGATTCCTGCATCGTGGGAATATTCCGGGTTCTCCACTGGAATTCCTGCCTTGGTGGAAATTCTGGGAATTCACTTGTGGATTCGGTGGAGGCTTGAGCGTGTTCATCACTTTTTGGCTCGTGAATCAGGCGGGCGATATTAAACGAAACATGCAATGCCATGAGCATGCAAAGCCAGTTGCCCATGTCGCGGGTTTCTGGATCCCGCTTTTCGTCGCCGTGGGCGAGCTGGGACGGGATCGGCTTTACCAAGCCGGCAAGTTACTCTTCAAGGTATATGGCATAGACCATCGTGATGCATTTCAATACGCGGGATACGCCTTCATTGCCGTGGTTGTATTGCTATTCCTGTGGAAATTGCGAGTGCAAGTCCGGGATATTAAGCTCATGGCGGGATCCCTCGATAGCCTTTTCATCACCAACCCGACCCCCGTCTTCGTGGGTATTTACGTCGGTTTTTACGAGCTTGCATACCTGAGCTGGATCCGGGCACCATTCACCCTCCTTACCTTCACCATCCCCATCCTGACGGCTTCATCAGTCATCCTATCCCTGATTCTTTTGCAATTCGTCAAGCGATCACCAGGTGAGGGATTGGAAGCGGGGAACACGATGATTAAAGAGGAAAGGCATCCCACTCCCAATATTGCTGAAGGTAGGGATTTTCCTTCGAAATAAGAAAATATCATGATTTCTTGGAAGCCTTAAAAAATAATGCCGGTTTTCAAATAATTGGAGGAAATTTGATTTTCGAGCAGAAATCACTTGAAAAGTGAATAGATAATGGTAATGACCTTTACAAGCTTTGAATTTTTCGTATTCATTGTTACTTTTCTCATTATCTATTGGGCGTTTAAACAATGCCCTCGGTCCCAAAATGCATTCTTGTTAATCGGATGCATTGCCTTCTATATCCTGAATATCGTGGAATTCGATAAAATCAATGAAAGGATAATTGATTATCTGCTTTTGGCTTGCGTGGTTGCCATATCGGTATTAATCAATTTTAAGGGCGGGATCTGGCTCGAAGCACATAAAGATGATCCAGGATCGAGAAGAATCTTCATTGGTTTAGTTATCTTTAACGTGGCGGTCCTTTGTTATTACAAGTACCTAATTTTTTACTTGAAAATCTTTGGAAACAACATTGCATCAAGTTTCATCGTTCCCATTGGGATTTCTTTTTTCACGTTTTCAATGATTGCATACCTTGCTGAAATTTACAAGGGAAATACCACGTCTGAGCATGGATTACTCAATTTTTCGATTTTTTGCCTTTTCTTTCCCAAGATACTGGCTGGACCCATAGAGCGGGGCCCTTTATTTTTAGAATAAATCAAGAAGGAAAAGCAGGTTACAGATGATCAATTTTCAAGTGCAGTTGATCTGCTATTCATCGGGTACATGAAGAAAATCGTTTTAGGGGACTATCTCTTTCAATTCATTGAAGGTTACTTCGAGGGCCCAGGGGGTTATAGCAGTTTGGAAATAGTGATGCTATTGTCCCTGTATTCGATCTACATTTACGCGGACTTTTCTGGATACACATCGATTGTGCGTGGTCTGGCAAAACTCATGGGCATTGATCTGGTCCAGAATTTCAATCAACCCTATTTATCGAGTAGTCCCAGGAATTTTTGGAATCGATGGCACATTTCCCTTTCGAACTGGTTGAGAGATTACGTGTACATTCCCTTGGGTGGAAATAGGAAGGGGAAAAGACGTACCTACATGAATTTACTAATGACAATGTTCATAGGAGGATTGTGGCATGGAGCAACTCCAGTGTATATAATTTGGGGGCTCTTGCATGGAACGTATCTTGCCGGCCACCGGTGGTACATCAAGCGTGATGGAATGAGAGTATCGAGAGAAGGACAATCCTCAAGGAAAGAAGATATCAAGAAAATCCTGTCAACCATCTTGACATTCTCATTAATAACAATTGCTTGGATTTTCTTTCCTCCACCATCCCATGCAAGTCGATGGACGTTGGGGGATTCCTTTGTAACTCTGCAACGATTGTTTTCATTCACCTTCGAGATTAGCTTTAACATGTATAATGTACCAAAGGTACTCATCTTCTCGTCAATCTTTCTATTCGTGATAGATTACACGCAACGTAAAATGAAAAAGCACGAGATTTTTGAAGACATGCATTGGGTGGTTAGGGGATTATGCCTAACTGGGGTTTTCATCCTTATCCTCTTCTTCTTCAAGAATTACGCCGAAGTCCCATTCGTATATGAAGGATTTTAACGGGTTGAATATCATGGGAAGAAATTCCAAGAAAACAACGCTGTATTCTTTAGTCTTTGTTATCTGCACACTCTTCACATGTGAAATATCCATTGCAGCTTTTGAACTCACAGGAATCATTTATGAGCCTGTAGAATGGGGGGAACGGAATAACATCCCCAAGAAGTTTAATGACTGCTTGAAACTCTTCAATCAAAATCCAGGGAAGAAAAGAGTTGTTGTTGTTGGTAATTCACAACCCCTATTCGCCTTCAATCCATATAGTTTTGATGAATTCTTTGATCACGTTACAATAACATATAATCTAGGAATAGGTGGAACTGCCATAAGTTTTCAATCATTTTTTATTAATTACATGATTATCGACCGCTTAAAACCCGATTTTATCATCTGGGATTTGCATTACGCGTCATTCTTTGAGTTCTTTAATGCAAGGGAACATAAGGATGAGACAACACATAATGACTATAACATTTTGGACATGTTACTCCCCCGGATGCACACGGGTAACATGAATGGGTTGTCGGAAAATGAACTTGCCAAAATCTTCCTATTAAAGCATTTTATGATGTACAAGTATCGGACAATCATTCCTGACAGGATTGGATCCCTTCTAATCAAGGACAATACAAGGGGGCAGGTGGTATCCAACGATTGTGAATTAGAGGAAACTTTCAGTGGGTTTAAAAACACCACCATTCAGAATCACACGTATTTCCCAGAAGCGGGTCATCTCTTCACGAGCACCTTGAATCGTCTTGAACAATTAGGAATAGAGTTCTTGGTTATTTATGGGCCATTTCCATTCGATATCATCACCTATCATCCTGTAGACGTTCTTTTTGATACGATATCTCCCAATAATTTTTTAAGCTTCAACGGGGATCTCGATTTCACTGATAATACCCTGTATGTGGATTACCTGCACTTGAACTTGAATGGTTCCCAAGTCTACATGAACCACGTTCTTGAGAAAATTAATAACTCAAATTATTCAACATTCGATGATCAATAGAATGAGCACTCACGCAAAAAAGATGAAAACCATGGGGTCCTTGATCCTGGTTACTTCATTATTTCTTTTTGTTGATACTGCATTGAATTTCACTACTTCTGATGGGATCGCTCGGGAACCATACACTTGGGGAGATAGAAACGAAATACCGGTGAAATTCAACCTCTGCTTGGACCTATTCGGACAGCATCCAGGTAAAAAAAGGGTCATCATTCTTGGCAACTCCCGGCCAGAATCGGGATTTGATCCAAAGCAGTTTGATTCGTATTTCAACAACGAGACCATCTCGTTTAATTTAGCAATTCGGGGAACGTGGATGATGTTCACGGCTTTTTTCTTGGAATACATGATTCTTCCCAAGATCCAACCAGATATCATCATTTGGGATTTTCACTATAGAACCTTCTTTGAGATCTATTGCAACGAATGCCATGTCAAAAGCAGGTATAATGACTACAATATATTGAACAAGATTCCCGTAAGGTGCCATATGAATAGATATTCGGGAATGAACGCTTCGGAAATGCTTCAATTAATCAAATACAAGTCCTCCTTCCTGTATCGCACGAGAACATTGGTTATTAACCCAAGCTGGGAAATTCAACCTTTGCTTAAGCATACCAGGGGCTTTAACTGGATTCCCTTTAACGAGTGGAACGAGCCCTTTGAAAGCTTCACGCACACTTTCATAGACGCTAGTAATTATGGCATGATTGCTGAAAATACCTTTCAAAGGATTAAAGGGATCTTGGATAGCATGTCTATCCCCGTGTTATTTGTTTATGGCCCATTCGGGCATGAGATCATCCAATTTGATCCTCTCGATTCCTTATTAAATGATCTAAAGGAAAGTGATGCATTTCTTGACCTCAATGGTTCCCCCGAGTTCACGAATGCGTCCTTGTATTGGGATGAAGTTCATTTGAATTGCCAAGGAGCAAAAAAATACACTGAAATGATCTACAATGAATGTGTTTCCTTGTACCAAGAACTGAATTAACCTGGTTATTTCATTGGAGCAGGAATTCATCCAAGTCCTTGCTTGCACCCGTGTCCTGCTCTATATCATGCCTGACATTCTTATATACCTTTAGAACGCTGTTGGGCATGGCCTCATGTAGTTTCTCCGCGCTGGAGACAGTGAAATAGTAATCTCTATCTCCAATGAGGATGAGGGAAGGATTGATGATCTTTTCCAATTTCTCCGAGGCATCATGGCTCACTTCTGCATTGGCTTCAATGAGCACATCCTGCTTGAATTCCGGGTAATCTGGAAACTTGAAAAACGGCACCATCATTCGGGCGAAAAACTTCAAGATCTTCAATTTAATCCCTGGTTCACGCATGGCAGCCATGATAGTGGCGGTTGCCTTTCCCTTCTTTCCCGCTGCAAGAAGTCTCGCGTATTCAAGATCGAGCTCCTTACCCGCGGGGGTGAGTTCATTGGTGGCAGCGGCAAACACGATCTTGTCGTAGAGTTCGGGGTAATCGGCACCAAAATGCAAGGCGATCATTCCCCCGAAGGAGGATCCAATCACCCCGTCGACGTGTCCCCCGAAATCCTGCCTGATAGCCTCGGCGTAATCCCTTGCCATGTCCCGGGTGGTGTACCCCTGATTCATGCCTTTCTTGCGGGTGAGAACCGTAATGGTATACTCCTTGCAAAGAGAGAACCGTTGACTCATCATGAATTTATATATGAACCCCTGTGGGATGAACCCGCCAGGTCCGCCCATGAACAGGAGCAATCTTCTTGATCCTGAACCGAACGTGCCGCAGGGTATACCATTGGATGTCACGTCCTGCGATATCTTGTACTTTACCATTCTTTTTCACTTGCCTGATCTCCATTCACGTGGGATTTCCACCAACAAGTACCAGGATCTCGAGATACTCCGCTTGCTCATTGTTCCCACGCTTGAAACATCATGTCTTCCCTTTTAGTTTTTTCCTTGGATTGGCGTGGGTCACGTTCTCCGCTCCTTCTTGCATCATGTATAGATTCCAATGTGTGGCTGTTGAGATCGATTCATCCTGCCTATTTTTCATCACTAGTTCCGCCGTTTACTTTTTCCATGTAAATCAGTATTCATTAATAGCACTCGATCACACCATGACCTGCACGAAGGTGTATATACCTTGAATGAAAAAGAATCAACGGAACGTTCGAACCTGCCAAGGTGGTCATCTCCCATCACGCCTCAATACTTGACGCGCTTCAACAAGTTGATGGCACTCCTGCACTTGGCACAAGGGATCATGATGTTCTTCCTCGGCACGCTACTTGATTTTGAGGTGAGTTTATTCACCTACTATACTGATTTCACTGGGGTGGGAAGTGGCATTCCACCGACACTCAATCCCGAGATTGCATTCACTATCACCAATGTTGGGGCATGGGTTGGACTTTTCCTGCTCATGTCGGCAATAGCTCATTTCCTGCTTGCCTGGCCGCTCAACAAGAGATACATCGATAACCTAAAGATGGGACGGAATCCCCTCAGGTTCTTGGAGTATGCATTTTCCAGTTCGGTGATGATCGTGTTGATCGGGATCTTCTTCACGATTACCAATGTCTGGACCCTGTTCGCAATGTTCGTCCTGAATTTCCTGATGAACCTGTTCGGGCTCAACATGGAATATCGGAATCCAACGAATGATCCAGGGGTGAAGATTGATTGGAAACCATATATCTTTGGATGCATTGCGGGATTGGCCCCTTGGGTGGTGATCACTGGATATTTCATCGGTGCAGAAGGAACTCCACCAGCATTCGTGTACGGCATTTTCATCGTGGAAGCTGTCCTGTTTAATTGCTTCGCATTGGTCATGCTGGCATATTTTAAGCGCTGGGGTCGATTCAAGGATTATGCTTTTGGTGAGCGGGCGTACCAGCTGCTTTCTCTCATTGCAAAGACCTTGCTGGCTTGGCTCGTCTTTGGTGGAATATTCCAACCTAGTTAGTGATGCACCATCCATCCTTTCCCCGTGTATTTGCTTCCTTTTTTCTTTCTTAACTAAATGCCAATTGGATTAATCAAACCGTTCGAATCCATGATTGAAAATAGGAGATGGGGGGAAATCGAAAGATAACTAGATATACTCCTTTCCAATTTTTCTACTGGTGATGCTGCCATCCTTGCTCTTTTTAGAGTCTTCATTCCC
>WJJB01000289.1 GCA_014729935.1 Candidatus Bathyarchaeota archaeon
AGCAGGAATTCTTGATGCCCCTAGCTTTTGTGGCAGCTTGAAATGGGACGCGAGATATTTGTCGGAGCCGGATTAAAATGTGGTCGATGATAATTATCAAGTTCCCCCGATACTGCTAAAGGACGTGGCTTTCTGGCGGAAAACGGGTAAAATATTCTTGCAAGCTCACGATATGCCACTTGGATGCTTGATCCAATAAAAACAAACATCCTTCAACCAGTTTATGGCTGGTTTCGCATGATACTTGAAGATTGAATAGAACCAATTCATCAACATGGAATGTTCGAAGAATCGGTATAAAAAAAGCACGAATAACGCTTCCAATCCGTCTGCCACGCTGATCTTCGCGATACCGTTAACCCGGGTATGGTAGTTGATTGGCACCTCGATGATGTCGTACCCGGCTCTCAATATCTTGGATGTAATTTCTGGATCGAATTCAAACTCCCTGGCCCTGAGCGCGGAACCAACTAAAATGGACCGGTTGAAGAGCTTGTATCCTGTTTCTAGATCAGTCAAGTGTGAACCATAGAAACGGTTTATTATCCACGTGAGCACCTTATTGGCAGCACGGTGAAGGAAGTGCATATCATTGGTACCTTCACTTAACCGGGATCCAAACACGAATTTTGCATTGCTTTCAAATAATGCATCTATTAATGTGGGTATATCCTCGGGTAGGTATTCAAGATCAGCATCCTGTATCAAGATGTAATCTCCACTTGCCTTCTTGAGACCGAGTTGGACTGCCGTTCCCTTTCCAAGATTTTTTTTTAGTCTATATAATTTCACTTCGGGTTTTTCCAAGAAGGAAGAGATAAATGCTCTCACAGGCACCCGCGATCCATTATCAATAACGAGGATCTCGTGATCTATTGGAAAGTCTTGTTCTTGCAAGAGTTCAAGTAGCTCGCGAATCGTGCGTTCCTCGTTGTAGCAAGGGATGATGATGCTCAATTTCATTGAGATAGTATGTGTGCCGGGAATAAATAAGGGATTTGGATAATCATCAGGTGAAAAAGCCGTGGAAAGGTTGCATGGGAAAAACTTGAAATATGTTGATTATCGTGCATGCAACGAGTGCTAGAAAGAAGATTTTCTCGAATGTCGGCGTGCTCACGAGTTTCATGCCTTGGAATGCTTTCCAAGAAAAGATCCATGCAACAGGGAGATAATACATCGCATACAAGCCCCCAGGAAGGAGAATCCGGGATGCCACGAAGAAGAGCAACCACGCATTCAGGAAAGGATGAACCATTTTTTGACGGAAGAATACTTCCATGATGGCTGAATCATTGATGTCACCTTGGAGGGCTTTGTTCCCAAGGTGTTCTTGCTTCCTTATCTCATTGATTCCGTTTGAACCTTCCGGGGAAACCGGTTCAAGCTCGTCGTTATGATTCCTTGCTTTTCCCATCATTCGCACCCATTGCATCCCAACTTTAATATCCCTGAAAGCATCCCTCCCAAAAAACACCCAGTTGATGGTTAGCACGAGGAATAATCCATAAAGGAAGATTATGATGGACTTGTGCCCGTAGACCTTGAGCTTGAGATAACTCTCGTCCAAGGCGCCCCACAAGTCTGCAGCGAGAAAATAGCTTCCATATACCGTGATGGGGATGACAATTGAAACTAGGAAGAGGAATGCAAAATTATTCCAAAAATGATACGGGTTCGTAAATCCCCGAAACCGTTGCCGAATGGCAATCAGAACCAGTATTCCCAAGGGAATGATTATCATTGACCACAAGATTTCCCTGCAGAACATCATCATGGTGAAAACGAGCATGATTTTCATCCCGGCTTTCACGGTCGGTTGCTTGAAATACGCAAGGGAATGATATAGGCTCATGATGCCAAACCACGCGGTGAATGAAAGCGGGATGGGGACCATGAAAAAATGCGCAACGAGCAATGATGAACAATATATTGCAAGCAAGCAATAAGTGGATTCATCGTTTAAATTCAAGATCTCCTTGGAAAATTTCCTGATATAGACGATTGCCATGAGGGACGCAAATAACGCCAAGTATACCGAAGCAGTAAAAATATCTTGGAATACAAGCGATACCAAGGCAACGAGGAAGGGGAACATGGGTGCCAAGGAATGCCAGTAATCGTTATATGATTCATACCTGGAATGGTCAAAAAACATCTCGTGGCTTGGATCCAGCAACTTCCGCCTGAATTCAATGCTGAAATCGCTCCAATGGTCGTATCCGAAATAATGATCACCAAACTGGAGCAATACCACCAGGGATCCCATGAAACACCCTACCAGCGATACCAGGAATGCAATCCTGAAACGATTCGATGTTAGCCAATTTCGCAACGTCATGCTCGCGTGTATGATAATTGGCGTCCATGGTAAAAAAACATGGCAGGAACCATCTCGATGTTGACAGCAAGGCACAACTTACATGCGGACTGGCACTTGGATACCCAAGACCCGTTCAAGCAAGGTGTTCAATACAAGAATGGTATCCTGCACCAGCATCAGCCTTGCAACTTGCAAGTCATCGGGGACATCATCCCTGAGAACGGGGCATTCATGGTAAAAGCTATTGAATTTATCAGCAACCTCCAAGGCGTACAAGGGTGCCTGATTAATGGAGAGGGATTGGCATATCTCACGAATCTTGCTGGGCAATTGAGAGATGATGAAATAAAGGGCCCTTTCCTGTGGCGTGTCCAACATCGAGGCATTAATAGTAGCATCAACCGCCGGGATTGGAATCCCTCTTTCCCTGGCTTTTTCCAAGATACTTCCTGCTCTCACGCATGAATATTGTACATAAGGGCATGCATCACCTTCAAAATTAAGCAGATCATCCCAATTAATGGTGATTTCCTTTTCCAAGTCAAATTTAGCCAGGTAAAACTTGATCGCCCCGACACCAATAATTTCCGCTAACGAATCACGGTTATCAGCGGACAGATCTGGATTTTGCCCCTTGATGATGGTTCTTGCCTTTTTAACCGCCTTATCCATGGCTGCATCGGCATGAAATCCTATCCAAGTTCCCTTTCGTCCCGAAAACTTTTGATCTGGTAACCACACGTGCTTGAAGGAGAGATGTGCAGAATTATCGTAATGATGATCATATCCCAGCACCTTTAGAGCGGACCGTACTACTTGTTGCGGGTACTTTTGCTCGAACCCGATGACATTGATGGCGCGATCGGCGTGACCGAAATCATTTTCGTTCCCAGTGTGATTTTCCCCACCATCCTTGGGATCCTTCCGTTTTTCACCTGCAACTTCAGCGGGAAGATTCGTGGAATGCAGTAATTTCCCGTTGGGTTGTTGCACGAATTCCTCGTACATGAAGAATCCAGATGCTTCCCCGAACTTCCATAGCTGGAAAGCGATATCCTTTCCCGTGTATGTAGAAACGCCGTTCGACCGGGTGAGGATCTTGTATGGTTTCTTGTTTTGCGTGTATTTCTCACCAAACATGGACATATCTAGCACGATGCATCCTTTATCACCCCCAGATTCGATCTTATAGCACGCATCGGGATTTTTATCCTGCATCGACGAAATAGCGCTATCAAACAGACCGGAACTCACTATGTGTCGCTCCCAGATGAGCAGGTTGTAGAAAATATTCATCCGCCATAGTGTTTGCAGTTGTCCTTTCAATGCCTTGTCCACCAGTTCCTTCGCGAGGATATTTTCTGGGC
>WJJB01000290.1 GCA_014729935.1 Candidatus Bathyarchaeota archaeon
CAATTCATCATAGTAGGCATTAGCATGGTCAATTAATTCATCCGGGCTGTCCCGTGGTGGTACTGACGTGGTTATCATGGGAATCACGGGGATCATCACGTGCACGGTTTTATGCCATCATGTTACCTGCGTATTACCGGGTGGGACATGGCCGGCGTTCACGGCAAAATGATTAAATGATGCGTTGAAACATTGAAAGTACCGATGGATAATAAGCAGGAAACGGGGAAACCGATCGAGATCGCGGGTCAAGTAATTCATCCCGTGGATTGTCTCCAAGGATTCAAGATGCTGGCGGACGGCGCGGTTCACAATGTATCCACGAGCCCCCCGTACAACTTGGGTGGGTTCCATGCCGACAGGAAGATTAGATCGTACGAGGGTGGCTTTTCTGATGACCTGCCGGAAGCACGCTACCGCCAATTCATCAAGGATGTTATCAAGGAATGCCACCGTGTTCTAGCTGACGATGGGAGCTTTTTCCTGAACATGAAGACCCGCATCATTGATGGGGTATCCATCCCTCCTTTCTGGATCATGGAAGACAACCCGTTCCATCTCAAGCAGGAGCTTATCTGGCATTACCCGTCCACGGCAAACGTTGATAAGGTGCGTTTCTTCCCGCTATTCGAATACGTGTTTTGGTTCATCAAGGATCTCAAGGATTTCAAGTTCAACAATGAATGGGCAATTATCGGTAACGTTTGGTTCATTAGCCACATCAAGGATAGGAAGGAAACCAAGATCGAAATCAAGGGAGATACGATTCAACATCCGGCGCCCTTTTCTACCCAAATCGCCCAAACCATGGTGCTTTCCACGACAAGTCCCGGGGACATAGTTGTGGATCCATTCCTGGGAAGCGGTACTACCTTGAAGGTTTGCAGGAAATATGGGAGGAAGGGCATCGGATTCGAGAAATTTTACGACCATTATGCTCCGCTCATAAAGCAAAGAATCTTGTCCGATGATTTCCCTCCCACGCTTCTCGATCTCAAGAAAGCCAAGAAAGGAAGGGGGAAGGGAAGAAATCAGCGATTGGATAAGTATTTCGCGTGATTCCCCCTCCGAGTTATGAAAGCCTTTTCAATTTGATCGGGTGAAATCCAAGCTGGCCCACCGATAGCGAGAAACGGCACTCAAGGCGAAGGAAATCCATGCGATAACGAAAATCCTTAAAATATTAGCATACCTTTCCTTGTTAATTAGGGCCTGACCCCCGTGCACAGGAGAGTCATATCTCCTTGCAAGGAAGGGTGCAGGTGGTTTGATTCTACCGGTGATACCATGGATCCAATAAATGATAAGGAACTTGAAAAGCTGAAAGCCCTGAATAACCAGCACGTCATCGACATTATGAATGAGTATGTCTCTCTTCTAAAACCAGAAAAGGTAACCGTAATAACTGATGACGACGAGGATATCGCGTACGTGCGCCAGCGTGCCATTGATCTTGGTGAAGAGATACCGTTGAAGATGGAAGGCCACACGGTTCATTACGATGGATACCACGATCAAGCACGTGATAAGGGAAATACCAAGGTGCTCATAACCGAAGATATGGAAATGAGCGAGAGAATAAACTCGATGGAACGAGAAGCTGGTTTAAAGGAAGTACTAGGAATCATGGATGGTGCAATGAAGGGGAAGGAAGCAATCGTGCGTTTTTTCGCCCTTGGGCCCACCAATTCCGAATTTACGATTTGTGCCATGCAAATCACGGATTCTTTATACGTGGCGCATTCCGAGGATATTCTTTACCGGAAAGGATACGAGGAATTCAAGAAACTTGAAGGCAAGGACGATTTCTTTCTTTTCGTGCATTCCGCAGGTGAACTTGATGGCGTGGTTACCAAGAATGTCGATAAACGACGGATCTACGTGGATCTCTTGGAGAATCGCGTGTTGACCGTGAATAACCAGTACGCGGGGAATAGCCTCGGCTTGAAGAAACTCGCATTGCGCCTTGCCATCTACAAGGCAAATCAAGAGGCTTGGCTCACGGAGCACATGTTTGTCATGGGTATACATCCCCCGGGAAAAGACAGGGTTACCTATTTCACAGGTGCATACCCGAGTGCCTGCGGGAAAACATCCACCGCGATGATACCCGGTCAAACCATCATTGGTGATGATATCGCGTACATGCGTGAAAAAAGTGGAAAGGCACACGCGGTGAATATCGAGCAAGGGTTGTTTGGTATCATCAGGGATGTTAATCCAGAGGATGATCCGGTGATATACGAGGCGTTAAACACCCCGAAGGAGCTTATCTTCTCGAACGTGCTCGTGAAGGACGGCGTGCCCTATTGGCTTGGCATGGGGAAGGAAACCCCGAAGGAGGGCATGAATCATTCTGGAAAGGATTGGCACGAGGGAAAGAAGGATGCTTCTGGAAAGGAAATCCCCCTTGCCCACCCGAACGCACGCTACACCGTGAGAATTCGGGAGCTAGAAAATGCAGATCCACGTGCCGACGATCCTGAAGGGGTGCCTGTCGGAGCCATCTTGTATGGCGGGCGGGATTCGGATACAAACGTGCCGGTGTTCCAGAGCCTAAATTGGAAGCATGGAGTTTTCATCGGAGCCACTATAGAGTCGGAAACGACTTCGGCAACATTGGGTAAGGAGGGCGTGCGAAAGTCCAGTCCGATGGCTAACATGGATTTTCTTGTAGTGCCCTTGGGCAAGTATCTCGATAACCACCGCAAGTTTGGCGAGGGTCTCGAAGATTGTCCCTTGGTATTTGCCACGAATTACTTCCTGAAGGACGAGAAGGGAAACTATTATAACAAGAAAGTGGACAAGAAAATTTGGGTCATTTGGGCTGAGGGTAGGGTACATGGTGATTACGGTGCCATCGAGACACCTGTTGGATTTCTCCCAAAATTGGACGACTTGCAAGCCCTTTTCAAGGATGTTTTCGATCGAGAATATACCAAGGAAGAATATGTTGCGCAATTCTCCTTGAGAACGGATAAACTTCTCGAGAAGTTGGATAGAATGGAAGAAATCTACAAGGAGGAACCCAACATTCCCCAATTCTTCTGGGATATCCTTGCCTCCCAGAGGAAATCACTTCAGGCCCTCCAGGAAGAGCACGGGAAAGCATTGATCTCGCCGCTCTCGTTCTGAAGCATCTTCACGTTCCAGTGGTCCCCTTCCTCTCCACTTTTATTCTTCGTGCTCTAGCAGGTCCTCAATATAAAGGAATTAGCGAAGAAAGACGTGAAAAAAGTAAATTTCCCTTACTTGCTGCCTGCATCCCCGTCCAGGTCTTCCTCGTCGTTATCCTCGGAATAATCTTCAAATTCCTCCATCGTCCAATCTTCCAGCTTGATGGTGAATTCGATGTCATCCTGTCCTGGGCAGGAAATCTTGACGACAAGCTTGTCCCTGGTTTGTTCAAGGATCTGGGGGTACAGGCAATTTTCCTTCAGCACGGTGGTGAGATGGTAAATGAAATTCTCCTTCAAGACGTTCAGGGATCCCGTCAGGAGCTTCTTGCCAAGCTCCCCGATGGAATACTTTACCATTCGTCCCTCGCTTCGTTCCTCGATCAGGTCAACTTCCGAGAGTCGTTGGGTATGCCATCGGACCGTGTCGTGGTGCACGCCATCTCGAATCGCTGCAGCGATCTGTTTCTGGTATGCATTCTCGTGATTCACGATGTATATGAATATTTCCCGTGCTGTTTCATTTCTCAAGATGGTGTATGCTTTCTCAACTTCCTTGTCCCGCAATCCCTTGGGGTAATACACCCGCTTGCCTCCATGCTTAACCGTGTCGATCAAGCCAGCACTCATCAGCTTCCTGAGATGCCATTGAACCGTGGCGGGTGAGCTGGGATTTTCAGAATTATCTCCAAATTCCTTGGTGAGATCATAGAAGTAACTCCCTGGGGTCTCACAAATGATTTTGAAGATAGCTCTCCTGATGGGATGTAATAACAAAGCTTTCCTTTTCTGAGCCAAGAAAGAACACCTGTTATAGATTTATGATCTGGATGTTGACCGTGTTCACGCCCTCGATGTTCTTGAATTTCTGTGTAATTTCATCGATATTCTCGAACTTCGACTTGTCTTCGAAGAAGCCATCCCAGATGCATTTCTCCTCGGCGAAGCATAGACCAGTCGTGTACAGTATCGACACGTTTAGCTCTTCCTTGGTGATCCTTCCAATCTCGTTGAAGAACAAGGGAGATAATCCCTTCGATCGCAATTCCAAGCTGACCCGCACTACTGAATCGTGGGGGGTTGGGAAAAGCGAAATCTTCTTTCCTGAATCCGGGATGACCATGAGGGCATTTTTCTTCAATCTTGCCTTCACTTCATCGGGAATCGTTATCGGCGAGTCTAAAGATACCAAGGATGCTACCGTTGTTGTATCATTTTCTGCCAAGTTTTTCACCATGAATTATGAATTCTTAGGAAAATCTTGTTAAAAATATTTCCCGTTGTGCGTGGAGTACCTAGCTCTTCACCATTAATGAATTTCACTTAATCCCGCCATACGCGGTGCTTAAATATCCACCGTTGCCATGAGTTCCCATGCACGCAGCGCGCGGGTTCCAACAGCTCGATGCCATTGTATTTTTCCAACCTTCGCGAGCCGTGTAGTAATATTCAATCATGCCGTGATTACATGCTCATTGAAGGCTCATCTGATTCACCCTTGCGGAATAAGGTTTGGACCATCATCAACATAACGCAAGCCAACCAGCTATTCATCCATTCCAACCAGTTGGAAGTGCAGTACACCATACCCGATAGGAAACGAGTGCAGAAGAAGATCGTTCCCGAGATCCTCACGATTAGCGTGCTGAATGCCTTGGTGCCCAATAGTGCGATGCTATTGATCGGTGGCCATGGTGGTGCCAAGACCACCCTCGTTAAATTGCTTGGAAGGATGTTTACTGGCAAGAGCCTTGATGACATCGAGCAGGCAATATTACGTGGACACCCCCAATTAACCGAAGAGAAAATTTTGGCGACCTTGGACCTTCCGAAGCTCATGAAAGGAGAGGAAAAGGTTAAATGGCGCCATTTCGTGAAGGATTTCTGGAAGATCATCGATGAGTTAAATAGGATGACTCCATACGCGCAAAATATACTGCTTTCAATGCTCGCGGAGCATCGCGTGAAATTCTATGATTCCTCCTTCCCAGTTCCCCAGTATTGCCTGTTTGCCACCATGAATCCACAGGACTCCGGTACCTTCATGTTGCCCATGCCTTTCCTGGACAGGTTTGGTATTTCACTCCCGTTCTCCATGCCAACAACCAATGACCTTTCATTGATTCTCAAGAGCAAGGACACGAAATTATTCGGGTATGACGAGATCTTGCAGGTCCCCAAGGTGTTGAGCATCGATGAACTCATCAGTATATGGCGGGCGGTGGATGCACAAGAGGTGGAAGATGAAGCAGAGCAATTCATACATGCCATCGTAAGGGAATTCTCCCTGTGTGCCAGGATCAACAAGGGCGTCTCCAATGACAAGAAGGTTGGTCCCGATTTATGCAGCAAGTGTCACTTCGATACCACCAAGAGCATTTGTAACAAGGTAACCACCATCCTGAGCGTGCGTGCAGCAAAAGACTTGTACCGGTACTCGAAAGCACTCGCATGGCTCATGAACCTCGAAGTTGATATGCACGTGGTCAATACCGTTGCACCTTACGTGATCCAGCACCGGGTCGATTATGTCTCCAGCGAGCTGAACAAGGGGCCATACTACGGCGATAAGTTGCATTTCACGCGGAGCCTATTGAAGCAGGTAAAGAATAGGTTCTTCCAGAGAAAGGAAATGATCGAGGTGATGGAAGGGATCAAGCGAGGTGGCGGTTCTCCGGATCAACTCGACGAGATCAAGCTATACGGCAAGAATGATCTCATTGTCAAGCTTGATTTCGTGCCGGTGGCAAAAATGTACCTGGACGAGAATTACCGACAATATCTTTCCAGGATCGAGCAATCCTATGATGCCAAGGATGTTGATGACCTGGTGGCTATCAAGGAGGAGTTATTGAATGATTCGGAGATGATGAATAAAGGGGAATTGCTCACCAAGGTAAGCGTGTTCTTGAACAAGCTCACCCTTCGGAACTACGCATTCCCCTTTAGCAAGTGGCGTGATGAAATCTGGGCGGAATTATCCACGGAATTCAGGTACTTGGAGACCGAGCTACGGAAGAGCCTCACGGAACGCACGCAAAAGCAGCTTCGAACGGCAGATAGCGTTATCGGGTTGATCGTAACAGGAACGGATGATGATTCGATCGTCTCTATAGATGTCTCGGGAGGAAAGGATGCCTTGAAGATCAAGGACATCCTGCTTCGTGCTGGGGTCTACCATGATGACGAGCTTTGATTTGAAACCAAGATAAAGATGGGTGAGACAAACCACATGGGGAAACGCGGGAAAGGTGGATCGAGACGGGCGAAAAAACAACGAGGCGAAACAGGAGCCGGGAGTGCGATAGACGATGCCATCAGGGAGAAACTCGAGAGAATCATCGTGGACGGCTGGTTGGAAGCACTTTCGGACATGTACAACCCCCAAGTACCGGATCCACATATTTCTTTCAGCAATGAATACAGGGAAGCATTCTACATCGACATTGAAGATTGGACCGTGCACCTGAACATGGCTCATGCTCCCTCCTTGGAACCCCAGTCGCTGCGGAAATTCAGCCGTTCCATCTCCCATCACGAACTCGGCCATTACACGATCTGCCCGTACGATGGCGTGACCAATGCATTGATGCTCCAAGCTGCTCAAAAGGAATTGAAGCCGGAGCATGCACCCATTGCTTGCAACGTGATATCAGATCTCATCATCGAAAATGATCTCGTTCGCAGGTTTCCCGAGCTCACCAACTGGCGGTTCAAGGAAACACTTTTAAAGATCTTGGAAGAAATGGATGGAGAGGGCGTATCTGATACATGGCGTATCGTGGTTCTCGCAGATAAAATCTTGAATGGGAAACCCATTCCAAGGCCAGTTTCGGAAAGCATAAGCTTCGAAGATATCAGGGAGGATGTGGGTGCAATTGCGAAGATCGTGGAACATTCGCTCCATGACATGAACAGCTGGCCCAAGGCGACTGAAAAAATAGCAAAAATCCTGAAAAAATACCTGGAGAAAGATTTCCCTGTTGTTGAAGTGGGTGTTCATCTAGCCCCGGGAAGCAACGTTCGCATTGTACCTGGAGAGGATGGCGTGCAGGTGTTGATTCCTGAAGATGTCTTGGAGCAATCCGGTGACGTGACCAAGATATCCGACAAGGATAATGGTCGCCTGAACGAGAAGGCTATAAAAAAGCAACATGGTGGTAGCGAGGAATTCCCCGATGATGAATTGGATAGCGATGAAGAAAAAGCAAACAGGGATAAGGTGCTCGAGAAGCTGGCCAAGGAAAGCGATACCTTCTCGGAATTCGGGGCACCAGCCATGGGCTTGGGCTTGGTGACACGGGGGCAAGTCCTCGCCGCTTGGTATCGTTACAGGTCCGCTGGCCTTATTGACGTGGAAATACGGGTTCCAAAGCAAAAAGGCCAATTGCCCGTGACACCCGTGACGTGGCGTGTTGGAGATCCCCTGGAGTCGCTCGATCTCACGCTCACGCTTCTTAACAGCCCCTTGATGATTCCAAACCTCACCACCAGGCGCTGGGATTACGAGTTCGACACGGGATTGGTGAAAAGCGAAACGTACCCAAATTTCTTGCTGGTCGTGGATTCATCAGGATCCATGGGATGGAATCCCGGTGCATCTTCCAAGGGAGGGAAGGGTGCATATGATACAGCCCTGGTTGCCGCGTTTGCTGCCATCCACTTTGCAAGGCGAAAGGGCGTGGAAATTGCTGGAATAAATTTCTCCGGATACTTTCGAATCAGGACATGGACAAAGGATCTATCCCGCATAGAATCCCTCCTGCTCGATTATCAAGGGGATGGAACAGTCCTTCCAACCGGCGAGATCATACGACTCGTTGAAAAGAACCAAGATCCCTGCCTCGTATTCATTATCTCGGATGCGGGATTGTATAACTGGTATGGTGCCATGAATCCCTTGATGGAAATCCTGGATGATGGAAACCATCTCGTGTTC
>WJJB01000291.1 GCA_014729935.1 Candidatus Bathyarchaeota archaeon
CCTGATGTGCTGTTCCCTTGCTTGAAGGGTAAGGGTGTATCCAAGATCTTCCCCGTTCACGCTTCGAGCAATGCCCACGATGCGACCTGGCATCTTATGCAGTAATTTCTTATCTGACACGCCCATGAAACCCAATCCAGGACCTCCAAAATTCATTGGAATGCCAAAGGATTGGCACTCGCCGACTGCAATATCCACCCCGGAAGAACCCGGCGGGCGAAGTTTTCCCAATGATAACGCCTCAGTAATGCATTGAATGATGAGAACATTTGGATATTTTTGCTTGATTTCACGGGAGAAATTATTTACATCATGTATATTTCCAAAGAAATCAGGACTTTGAATGATGATAGCTGCAACATCGCTTCCGAGGGGCTCCAAGTAATCATCAACTCGATACGTGTCCAAGAAGACGTCCCGCGGCTCAAGCGTAGTATGAAGGACCGACTTGTAGCTTGGATGGAGAAATTCCGGCACCATGATTCGGTTTTTTCCCTTTCCATGTGCCAGTGCCATGATGGTTGCATCAGCAAGTGCCGTTGCGCCATCATGAAGCGATGCATTGGAGTACTTCATCATCGTAAGATGTGATATCATTGACTGGTATTCAAAAATCGCCTGTAAGTAGCCTTGGCTGATTTCTGCCTGGTACGGGGTGTAAGATGTCCAGAATTCTCCCCTGGAGGCCAAATAATCAACCACTGGGGGGATGTAGTGATGATAGCAACCAGCACCCATGAAAATTGAAGAATACACCCTATTTTTCCTTGCTTTGGATTTGATGAAATCCTCCAAATCTTGGGCCATAATTCCTTGGGACTCTAACGGGGATTTCTCCAAGACTCGAAAAGCGTTCTCATCATCTAGCAAGATTTCTTTCGGGATTGTATCAAAAAGTTCAATTATAGCATCGATCCCGAGAACATCCTTCATTACTTTGACATCCTTGGGGGAATGTGGAATGTAATCCAAGAAAACAACCCTCCAAGTATCAGGAATCCTCTGACAGTTTTTTCCGGTATTGTTCGGGATCGAGCAATTGAGTAAAGGCGCCTTGATCATCAACTTTTATCTTGATGATCCATGCATTATAGGGATCCTCGTTTAACATTTCTGGTTTTCCTTCTAAAACCGAATTGATTTCGGTTATAATTCCAGTGAAGGGAGAAACAACATCTGCAACGGTTTTCACTGATTCGATAACTGCAAGTGAACTTCCTTTTTCAACGTGATCCCCGATCTCGGGAAAGTCCGTGATGTACACGATATCGGTAAGCTCCTCTTGCGCAAAATCGGTTATCCCGATGGAGGCTATCCCCTCGCCGTCAATCTTTATCCATTCGTCCGTCACCGTGTATTTCAAATCTTCAGGGATATTCATGATGATTCACGTGTCAAGCAAACTGCTAGAACAGTGTTAATTGCAATTCCATGGATATAAACTTGATTATTAGGAGAATAATAGACTCGATTCCAGCAATTTAGCTATTCCGGTTCATTTGGATCGAGGATGGTAGTCATAAAACGGCCTGTGAACGATCTTCCCTCGAATAAACCTGTCTCTTACCCTCACAAGCACCTCATCGCCGATGACCTTGTACTTGGAGTTTACAAGTGCTAATGCAATACCTTTCTTGAAGGTGGGAGAGAAGGTCCCACTGGTGATCTTGCCTATCCATACTTCCCCTGTCTTATCATACACATCTTGGTCATGGCGGAAAACGCCACGGTCCATGGCTTCTATCGCGATTATTTTCCTACTGATGAAAGAATTTAGTTGCGTTTCGAGCACTTTCCGTCCGATGTAGTCTTCCTTTTTAGTAGGTTTCACCACGAATTCAACCCCACCCTCGATGGGCGTGATTTCCTCGGAGATCTCGTGACCGTAAAGAGAATATGAGGCTTCCAATCTAAGCGTGTCCCTTGCACCTAATCCCGCGGGTAATATTCCGAATTCCTTCCCAGCAGCCATGATATACTCCCAGATCGCTATCCCGTCGGAATTCTTGCATGAAATCTCGAAACCATCTTCCCCCGTGTATCCAGTCCTTGCAATGAAAGCAGAAATGCCGGAAATATTCGTTTCGATGAAGGTAAACCGTTTCATCTCATCCAAGTTGTCCGGGACCAAGGATTCAAGTATATCTTGGGACTTGGGACCTTGAAGGGTCATCCTGGTTCTCTCATCAGAGACATTCTTTACAGTTACATTATCAAACCGGACAGCATGGGTTTCCAACCACAGGAGATCCTTCTGCCTGTTGGAAGCATTTACGAACAGGCGGTATTTTGACCTAGAATAACAATAGCAAAAAATATCATCAACCACGGTACCATCATCATTGCACATGGGCGAGTATTGAGCCCCACCCGGGCCAATGAGCGAGAGATCGTTCGTGCAAACATATTGAAGCAAGTCATGAGCTTGACTCCCTTCAACCAAGAATTCACCCATATGAGTTATATCAAAAAGTGAGGCGTTTTCTCGAGTATTCACGTGTTCCTCCATGATGCTCGTGTATTGAAGGGGCATTTCCCACCCCTCGAACAAGATAAGCTTGGCATCGAGTTCCTCATGAACCGGAAACAAGGTTGTTCTTCTCACGGGGATCAACATCCACCATTCGGAAGTCCCACGCTTGTTAAAAACCTTCTTATAGGGAATCAGTTACGTTCCCTGCATCGGTAGACATTAGAAAAGCTATTTCAGGTCTTCCTTCGTGAAAAGTGAAGGGTTGAGGGTTTCCTTGTTAATCAATTTCACCCTTTTTCTCGTCCGTGTGATTTGAGATATGCTAACAACACCTGCGATTTCCAAATTCATGAGTTCTTTTTCAACGTTTTTCGAGCTCACGCTTTGGTCATTCTTTTGTATGAGGCGGGTGAGATCATCATCAATGATTTCCCCCTTGCGTTTCAGCAGCGCAACGAGAATACGATTTCTTATTGGATTTGCTCGCCATGACATGTACAATCACGTTTCATAAAACTCGTTAAAAATAGCGAGATTCACCTCGTAATGGTGGTTCCCGATATTAAAGGTTTTCTGCTTGAACTTGGGGAGCGATTCACGATGAAATCAAAGAAACGATGCCTGGGTGTTGCCTCAATAACAGATTATCCCGGGGAGATGTTGAAAAAACGGCTACCTTGATGCGGGGAATTTGTGTCGGGAGGATTTAAAAAAACCGGAAACAGTATTTGCTCCAACCTGCATCACATGGTGGATTTATTATCGTTGTAATAACAATCTTTTTTTACATGCTCTCCCTCCATAAGGATGAGTGCTCCCATCGGGGAAATTTTCATGGCATTGGATGATTTCATTCTTCATGGCGTGGATAAGCAGGTGTTTATCCATAATGGACTCAGGTACGCTTTTTATTACAAGATTGACGGCCATGAGATGAAATGCAGCAGGACGGTCAAGAATCTGAAAGACTACATGGCCATGATCAAGAAAAAGCTCATCCCGAATTATTTATTTAACAACAGGAGTGTCCCGCGTGCCAGTAGGATGCGTATTAAGAATTTGTCCAAGTCTCAAAGGATTTACTTGCAACAATTCTTATTCAGGGAAAAGAAAGTGATTAGAATGGGTGTGGAGGAATCTTCCATACCTCGCTTGGTGGATGATGTATTCAAGAATTTCAAGAAAGCGGGAGTCTCAAGGAAGCCTAATCACGATCCCGTCCTAAACTACATTCTCAGGAAGGATGATAGATCGATAGCTATCGAAATGCCTGTATGGCGAGAAGGAACCAGCGTGAGCAATTGCCTAACTGGGCATATCGACTTGGTGCAATTAATCCAGGATAAGATCAATGATGTTTATGAAATACGCGTGTGTGATTATAAGCCAGAGGGAGAGAATAAATTCTTGTTCCCGATACCCCAAGTGGCGTTATATGGCTTGATGCTTCGGGATAGGATCAAGAAGGGTGATGATGCATTAATCAATTGCTACATATTCGATAGGAAGGCAATTTGGAAGTTTTCCCCGGATATCCTTCATGATATTGATGCCATCGTGTCACGGTTTAAGATCGAAAGGGATTGGAATGGATTTATCTAGAAGAAAAGCAGATGTACCAATTGTTTTTTTAGGGAGCAAGTCTTATTCCACACATACTTCACGAGGTCAAACACGATGGGACTCAACATCGCAAAGAATATCAAGTGGCTCATCAAGCAAATCCCATTAATGATAACAGCCGCGCTCATGCTTGCTCTCATTGGTGCCGGCATCGGCGTGGCAATATTGCTCAGGATGTTTGACTTGGACATGGGCGCCATCGTGATTCCCGCCTTGATAATTGAAGTATTCACTGCCTACTTTGCGTACCAATTTGCTTCAAATTTCTTCCCCAAGGAATCCCGCTCCCCTGAAGATCTGGAGTATCCTAATGGGAAATGAAGGTCTCAAACCGCGAGCCACGGTTTTTTACCGGGGATTGATTCCCCGAATTCCTAAAAATTAGAATTAATTTTCCCAACCTGCCCGGATGGAACGCATATCGATCTTGCCGGGCTTATTGCGGTCTTCCTTCTGTTTTTTAAAGGCTTTTGTCCTATCGCTTAGTTCCAGGAGGAATTTAACCATTTCAAGTTCATCTTTCAAGAAAGAACGTAATGCTACCCTGATCGCCTCGCTCCGAGAGGGATATTTCCCCTTGCCCGTGAGCTTGGCAATCGCGTCAATATATACAGATGGCAGGTTTACTGTTACGATTTGCATGGTTCTTATTTCACCCTTTGACGATAATAGAGCAAGAAATAATTTGTCGTCCCTGTATTTAAGGATTGTTGGA
>WJJB01000292.1 GCA_014729935.1 Candidatus Bathyarchaeota archaeon
CACCTTGATTTCTTCTTCAAGCCGTGCTTGGCTGCACAGCATTCCGCAAGCTTTAAAATGAATTCGAACCAATTAATCCGTGGTTCCGGAGATTTCAAGGAAACCGTGGTTCTCTCCGTTCCCGTCGATGCATTGGCTGACATCAGGTGGGGAAATCTCCGGTTCCATTTCAATCCTTCGCATCGAGCACATCAAATTCCCCCGTTACTGTTTAGGGCGTGGTAGTTCAATATTCGATTCACTTGAATAGAAAATCATCCTTTGAGATGTTGTGAAATCTGTGGGTTATTTCCAATTCAAGTTCAAATTCTTCTTCTATTTTATCCAATTCCTCAATTTCCGCATTGACTTTCTTGAGATCTGCTTTTAACCCGAGATTTTTCAATATCTTTCCCGCGGCTTGGAGATTTTTTCTTGCAAGGTCAAACTTTCCCGCATCGATCTGGCTTTGGCCGAGAAAATAAAGGCTAAGAGCCTCACCGCGTCTATCTCCAAGATTCCTCTTAATATCAAGGGATGCAGTATGTGCCTTCAAGGCTAACACGTGATTTCCCAACCGTGAATGGATCATCCCAATATTCTTTAGAGTGACTGCCTCCCCGTGCTTATTACCAACATTCCTACAGATTTCCAAGCAACGCATGTGATACTCCAATGCTTCCTTGTATTTCCTCCCCACGAACAAGATCAGGGCAATTTTATTCAATGTACGCATGATGCCCTTTTCATCTTTTAGATCCATGTATAGTGTGAGGTTTTCCTTGTAATATTCTATAGCTCTGTCGATATTATGCATCAAATGGTAAACCTTTCCAAGATATTCGTTCACGATCAATGAATCCTTGTCAGATCCCATCATGTACGATTTTTCAAGAGCGAGCTCGAAGTTTCTAATAGCTTCTTGGAAATCCTTTTGATCTAAGAACTTGATACCATCTTCCAGGAAATGTTGGAATTCATCACGTATCATGATTAAAAACCTTCAAAGTCGGGTTCAAATGACTTGCACGATAAATTCAATGGACTACCGGTGGAAAATGCTTTCACATCTTTACCAGCGGTTCTTTTCTGGCAAAATCTTGCCAATCGCGCGTGATTTCTGCCTCGGGGACATGACTATAATGCTTTGGGTAGATTTCATCAATCAAGAACCGGTACGCTTTTTCCCACACTTTGATCACGTTGGACATCTTGTGATATTTTTTAACGTTCTGGAGTGCATTTTCCCCTAGATATCTCCTAAGTTCATCGTCCTTTAATACTTTAACGAGCTGCGCGGCAAATTCCTTTTCATTATTGACAAGGAAACCTGTTTCTCCATCGACTATCACGTCGGAAATTCCGAAAGAATTCTTCCCGACACAAGCAGTCCCCTGTGACATGGCTTCTAGCAGGACAAGCCCTTGGGCTTCAATGTCATTATAGAGTGTGCTTACATCCGCGGCATCATAGATTTTTCTCAATAGCGTGTGCTTCACCCAACCCGTTTGAGTAATTCGATGATCAATGCCAATTTTCTCGGCGTAATCACGTAAAACAGGTATGTGTGGGCCCCCACCGGCTAAAACCAAGTGCGCATCGATTTTCTCGCATAATATCACCTTGAATGCGCGGAGAACTGCTTCGATATTCTTTTCTGGTCCTTGGCGTCCAGCATAAAGAACTATCTTCCTATCCAGGGGGATATTGTAAATCTCGCGAACTTCCTCCTTGGCTCCAGGAACTCTCCTGAAATAATTATCCAGTATGCCATTGGTCAAAGCGAAGATCGGTTCCTTCATTTTATGTTGCTTGATTAAATTCTTTTTCGTGATCGTTGGAACGTGAATGACATGAAACCTGTTATAAAATAATCGTTCATACTTCCAAGCGTAAAGCGAAAATAGTTTCCCGATCACTGGAAAATAATCTCCTGCATAATATTCCAACGGGGAGTGATGCGTGATGATCTTGGGAATACCATTCAATTTCGCAACATCGAGTGCCAAAGCACCCATGGTCATGGGCGTGATGGCATGGCAGACATCCAATTCCTTGAAATGACCGTGACGGTTATGAAAATACTTGAAGAAAGGGAGGGCGAACCAGAATTCGGGTTCTCGAGACATCCTGAATCCTGCTGCTTTGTGAAAATTGACGCCGGTTCGTCCTGCTACTCCATTCGACGGCGCATGGACGTGTACCTCGTGCCCCGCCTTTCCCAGGCCAATTATCAACCGTCTTGCCGCTTCTGCGGTTCCATTGGTTTCCGAGAGCATCGCTGTAAAAATTCCTATTTTCAACTTTCTCCTCATGATGCATCATTGACCAAGAAGTTGGATTATTTAATGTCGGTGAAACCTTGGGTAATTCCCACGGTTTACGAGTATTACTTATATCTAGATGAATTGTTATATTAATCTGTCCTCCGGGAAAACAATACAAGCTTGTTTCACATGGGTGCAGGTATTACCTTCACCAATTCTTCCTCCTAAGAAAGTTAAAACGCCATCATGCCATATCGAGAGTGAATTGCCATGCATGTCTCTCCTTTCGCCACTCCACTCGTGTTGATTAATCTATCGTTCGTGATACTCATTTCTTGGCATGTCTATTCCACGGAAATCCAAGAATCACGACTAAATGGTGTTTTATTGGTGGTGGCATTCTTGATCTCGACCATCTTGACCCCTTTCATCTTGAAAGGAACTGGAGCGACGAATGCAGGAGAAAATTTTCTTTTTTCAATTGGTTCTCTTTTTTTCACCGGGATCCTAGTCATCATACTGGTCCTCGTGATACGGAATTACATGATTTGCAGGAAACAGCCTGATTTGAAGGAAGAACGGGATTACGAGCAATTCTTGAAGGAAATAGAGGTCATGGATGATGGATATAGGGATTGGTCCAGGAAAGTACTTCACGTGGTCATAGCTGTTGTTCCACTTATCATTCATGTTGCTGTTAATGCAGTTGACCAATTTTTCAAGGAAAATGATTTATTCCAAGATCTTGGCATCACTGGTCCTTCAGCTGCGAGAGGAATCAATTTACTCGTGTTTTGGGGGTTCAGCTACATGATTACACTTCAGGATCTCTTCAGGTTCCACGCGTTCCATTGCATCCCTGGTTGGGGCGTTCGCTGGTTGAAGGTTTCCTTAGAGAAAAAAGAATTCAAGTCATTCATTGCATCGGTTCCGCTCCTGATGGGGGTGGTGCCCTTCATGCTTGCGCCCCTTGATGCCTTTTTGGCTGTCATGCTCAATTGCTCCCTCGCCGATGCTGCATCATCAATCGTGGGTAGAAATGTTGGAAAGCACCACATTAAACTTGGCAGGAAAAAAACATGGGAAGGAGTCACGGGTGGAGCGCTCGTTTCCTTCAGTGTTACTTTTATAGTGATATTCCCTTTTCACCTTGGAATATGGTCACGAGTCCTCGGCATGAGCGTGTTGGTCGCGTGCTCGTATGCCATGCTTGATGCAGTAAATGAATCTATTGATGATAACTACGTGAATACCTTCATTCTGGGTGGTATCATCATCCTCTTGCACTGGTTGATTTTCTAATTACCACTAATCAGTTCTTCAAATTGTGAAAGAATGGCGGCCCCTTTGGTTGAGTGGGTCGTGGTAGTTCAAGCAAAAAAGGTGAGAATCAGGAAAATATCTCGATTAGATCATCAAAAAAGGATTTCCATTCCTTTTTCGAGACGTTTCCAAGGGAAAATCTTGCATTTGGCTGGTACTCCGCGTCAATCGTTAGCGTCTGCAGGGTTTCCGAGAAATTTTTCGTCACTGCAAGCATTTGGGACACGTAATAAGTGGTAATACCTGCAAAAATCACCAAATCGGGCTTACCACTTCCATCCAATCCATTCCATGCTTGCCCATCTTCAAGCCTGTTGGTCAAATTCACCAGTGGGAGCACGTGCACTTCCAAGTCGCCATTTTCGCCCTTGGAAATATGCTTGTTTGAATGAGCTGTAGCTACAATGGGTAGGTTGGCAGCCCTTGCAAGCCTGAGAAGTACATCAATATACAGCTCATCACCAACCTTCCACCTGAGGCTCATGGCTCCAATTACCAAGATTGGTTTCTTGGCTTGCTTGATGACGTTCGCCACGACGGTAGGTTCATACACCGCAGCTCCCATTTCGGGATTTATCGCCGCTTTTTGCCAAGGTTTTGCACTCGGGGACATCATGTTTCACTTCAAGATTTCACTTTTTCCTTTTCTTGGAACCTGCGTCCATCCGCTTGATGATTACCTTCTCGGCATGGATTTTTGCATTCTTCAAGATCAAGGTGAAGCCACCAACCCCGCCAGCTCCAGGCACGGACATGGTCATGGTTCCCATTGGCATCCCACCAGCGGCAGCCATTCCATATTCTTCTTCCTCTTCCTCTTCACTTTCTTCTTCCGCTGCGACGATACTTGCGGCAAGGGGATGATTTTTTTCCTTTAAGAACGCTTCCAGTTGCTCTAGGTCGGAGACTTCTTGTTCCGTTGCTATCTTGTTTACCATGTCTGCGGGAATATCATCTTTCACCCGTTCCTTGACACTTGATGGCATCCATACTACCCTATTCCACCCACCATCATGTTTCAGGAATTTCTTGCTCCTGATGTATTCAATCGCAATACCATGAAATCCTGGAACCTGTTTTCCACCACCAGTTTGGTTTGCCATTGTACTGAAGGGCAATCCATTGATTGCAGAACCCTTGAAGTTCCTATCAACAATGCCCAAACCATCAACTTCCGGGATATAGAACACGATTGCCTCGAAGCACCCGCAGCTCGTATGGGGAACTTCCATGGCAGAGTACAAGGCAACCCTTGTCACTTCACCAAGTGATTTACTATCTGCTATCTCGTTTACTCCCGAGAATTCTCCCAAGCTTTCATCAATAGCATCTCCCTTTTCGATTGCAAAGTTTGGGCCCTTGGGATCAACCCTGGCACTTGCCCTGGCATCAAACCAGTTAATGGCACCGCACAAGCCAGTACGTTGTGGAGTAACGATGCACACGTGTGTCGGGGCAAAGGATTGACACAGCACGCAACCATAGAATTGATCAACACCCTCGTCCGTCATGCCCCTCACCTTTGCATCGCGAGCCTCGTAAATCTCCATTGCTTCATTATAGGCTGCTTCCATCTGCCCCCTATCCGTGTAGATGGTCACTTGTGCTTTTTCCACGATGGGGAGCTCTGCCTTGTATAAGCGCATGAGGATATCGCCTATGAACTTGAGTGAATTGAATCCTTTCTTCACGGCGTTCTTCGATACCCTTTGCCAGACGTCATATCGCTGGTTGAGGTGCATCGTGCCTTCAATGTAGTTTGTAAACTCGTGAATTCGACGTTCCAGCACGCTTTCAAGATCTTCTTCTAATTTATCGCCACTCATCTCTATTACGATGCCCCATGGCACGTTAGAGCCTTCTTCAATATCTGGGATATCTGGACCGATGATCGTTACCCGGCCATCTTCGATTTTGTCGGAGGGCACAACTCGCACGAGCTCGAACTTCTTTTCTTGCTTAGGACCGCCAAGCTCGACGTACATCTGCTTGCCCCTGATCCGCTCGCCTTCGAATACAGGTCCAACTTCCACTGGTAGGTCATCAAAACTCATTGTAGTTTAGCCTCAATTTTGTGAATAACTTTCATGCAATGATTCAAGTAATTTTTTGTTTGAATATTAACTTTTCTTCACCTGTTTCAGGTAAGGAACGGGAAAACGCTGCGACTTGCGCACCAATTCGGGCGAGCAGGGTATTACACTTCCATGAAATCCAAGATGTTGATGAGTTGTTCGTAAATCGGGTGCGTGTCGCTAATGACCTGAATCACTTGCACTAGACTCTCCAGTTTCTTATCCGGTGTTACAACCATGATGGTTGCCTTCTCCTCGACTTCTTTTGCCATGACGTACTGTTCACTTGTTTCGAAGACGATGGTATTCAAGAGGAGCGGGGTCACGTGTTGCTTGGTGATCTCCATGAATTTCTCGAAAACCCCGTATATATTACTCTCTAGCGCGGATAACTCGAAAGAAACAAATTGTAATCCGGGTGATGAGAATTTTCCATAAGTACTACTCACGAGAAGGCCATCGTTCTTGTTGAAGAGTGCAAAATCAGCACCTGATAATTTCTTGAATTCTTCCATGATACCACGAAGCTTGCTAGCCTTTGCCATGCTTTCAGTCCGTTCGGTGATTATCCGGTCCATTATCTCTATGAATCGCTCCTGTGCTGACCCTAGTTTCACGCTCACGGGTGCAAAGGAGCATTTCCGGTGGATTTCATCTTCAAGCCCGCGTGTCAGGATCTTGAAAACCTCTTCCTCTCTCGATGTTTTCAAGTCAACCTTGTTAATGAGAATATAGATATGATTTACATCCGGGGTGAA
Organism: Candidatus Bathyarchaeota archaeon; assembly: GCA_014729935.1. GTDB lineage: Archaea > Asgardarchaeota > Lokiarchaeia > Sigyniarchaeales > Sigyniarchaeaceae > WJJB01. Next base: position 6,403 of record WJJB01000292.1, read on the forward strand.
TTCAAGGATTGCATCAATGAATTTATCAAATTGGGGTCTCACGTCTTCATTAATTACACTTGCATCGACCATGTATATTGGTAGATCGACGGCGCTGAATACATTCTGTTTTTGACTCCCGTAGTAGCGATCTTGATAGGTCTTTTGTCCACCGGCATCCCAAGCTGTTATCTCTAGCAGGCGCCTAAATATGAATGTCTCCCGTGCGACGCCTTTCGTGGGTGCTAAATTCTCGATGGCCATGAATGGTGATTTATCAACTATGGATCGAAGCAGCGATGTCTTCCCTGCGGCTGGAGGTCCAAAGAGTAATAGCTTCATGTCAGGCACTTCTATCGTGTTGTTTTCAAGAATCCATGCATCCTTACTAGCTAATGCAGGCTTTCCGGAATCATTCACACCATAATTGGCCCTGCACCTTTAAAAGCTAATGCAAGAACTCCGTGACATCCACGTCATGTTTGGAAAACCATGAACACGTGGATACCACAATTAAAAAGCAGGAAACATGATGCTAATACATGCCAGATATGGAAAGCATCATCTTCATCGTGGGGAACCATGACACGGGTAAAACCACGGTCATGGAAACACTGCTAGATTATCTCAAGGATAAGGAATTCAAGATTGCAACAATAAAGGATATTAAGCATTCTGGTTTCAAACTGGACGAGCAAGGAAAGGATACTTGGAGACATGCAAAGGCTGGCGCCTCAATCGTCTGTGCAGGGGCAATACACGAAACAGACTTTTTGGTTAAAAACCATTTGGAGTTTGAAAAAATCAAGGAATTAGTTTCACCTCACGCGGACATCATCTTGGTAGAGGGATTCAAGGAAGTTAGGGGTAAAAAAATAATAGTAGCACGCACTCTCAATGATATCACGCAAATCCAGGGATTAATTGCAGAGGATGACGAAATATTGGCAGTTGCCGGTCCAGTAGTTGATGATGGATTGTATTCTGGAGATGCTACAACCATGGAGCGTGGTGAAGTGCCCCATTCCCTTCAAGAACTCTTGATCAAGTTAGGGAAACAGGGGCAACTTCGAAGGAATAGATTGGAGATGCCTCTCGCATCATATTCTTGCTCATTGGACGTCAATGGCTGTAACATTCCGTTGAAACCTTACGTTTCAACCACCTTGAAAAATATTGTAATTGCAACTATTGCCCCATTGACGTGGAACCTCAAGAATCCTTTGAATCACGGTCGAATATCATTTCAGGTGAATGAGAGCACGGTGAAGAGAGAATCCTTCAAGATGCAGGTGAACCAAAAATCGTTGGTTCTCAAGTCATTCGTTGTTGATTCCATCTCATCCGTTATCCTGGGCTATATTTCAACATTAGACTTGGAATCCACCTTGATGGACCAAGAAATGCAGGATGTTCTCATCAAGATTGATTCTAATACCCGAGATGATGATGGGAAAACAAAATCGTTAAAATAAGCCGAGAAAGATCTATACCTGCAATTAACATGTTGGTACACCCCCATTAAAGGGGTTCACCTTCATGCACAGGTGAAACGAGAAATGAGCTACAAGATAGAAATTGATTTTGACAAGTGTGATGGCGACGCAGCTTGCCAGGATGTATGCCCCCAAGAGTGTTACGGGGATGTGGTTGACGGTAAAATCACGATCGTGGATGATTACGAGTGTATCGGATGCGAGGCATGCGTGAACTCGTGCCCGAACGATGCCATCGAAATAATCGAAGAATAAACTTGGATAAGAGTTTTTCCAATATCTCTAATTTTTTTCCCTTTCAATCAAGGATGAAGAAATTGAGGGTATTTAGCCGTTTGCTTAAAGCTACTCCCCCCTATTTTTTCTTGGGGCGCCCAGCGCATGGATGGGCCTTCAAGGATTTTATAAAGGTACGTTAAAATGAAATGGAAGATACCTAAAAAAGGAGATTGAAATGAATGATCAGAATGAAGCAGATCTATTGGAGAAAAAATATTTCAGGACTTTCCAAATTATCATGGTTGCATCGACTGTCTTGTTCTCGGGCTTTGTCGGGTACATATGTTTTGATTATTTCATTCGTCCCAAGGTATCCACGTCTCATTATCATTTCAACGTGCAATACCGTGTGGGAAATGAAACTGCCATGTCTGAAGTGGTAAATAATACACTTTACCCGTTGCTCCAGATTTATGACAGGAATCCAGAGTTCCGGGGGAACATTGAAATGCAGTCACTTACCTTGGAATGGATGAACAAGACGAACCCAGAATGTTCCGACCTTCTTAGGAAACTGGTCCTTGATACGAAGCAAATCCAACTTGTAATGGTCCAATACTCAAGCGCCCTGGCTATTGCGTATCCATATATTGACATGTACAAGAGCATCGTCCACACGCAGGAATTGATCGAAGATTTCTTTGGCGTTTATCCCGAAAGTGGGATTTCGCGTGCGATAATGTTACAAGAGGGACAATTCATGCTCGGAGCCAGCCGGATCATTGAAGATATTAAAAATAGTGAAGGAAATCCCGTGTATGATACTCTCATGGTTACGAAAGAAGCATTATCCTTCTTTGGAGTGGAAAGGGATGCCCCCATTTATCGATATCAACTCGCAGGTTTAGAGGAGATTTTTATCCTTCCGTATGTCCAAACAGTAATGGAGGGGGATGTGTTCCATTCGGTGCTATGGTTCATGGATGGTGAATTACTTGTAGCAGGTGAAGAACAGTATTGGACGAAGGATGGTTACTGGGAGATGAATGCTTCCTTTTTCGAAGAGATCGAGTTCATGACAAGAAATCATGAGAACCGGCTTAAGGATCTAGCCAGGCAAGGGAATCATTTCCTCCACTTGGATGAATGGGTAAACACTCTATTGGATCGCGGGCAACCACCATTACTGGATCAATATGTGCCAGAAACCCATTGGCAAACATATCGCTATAGAGGTCCATTTGTCTGGATGGCACAAACGAAGGGAGGCACTCCTTTTTCGGATGGAGAAGTATGCTCAAGGAACTATTACACGCACCAAAAATTGCTAGCTACTGAGATAATGCTCAATTACTCGCATTTCAACCTTTCAAGCATCAATGCTAGCGTGTATTCTTCATATTTCCAAAGATTGCACCGAGCGTGGCTTGATCTCGCCGAAGCGCAGGTGACTGATACAACTGGCGTGAGTCCTCGAGATTTCGAGGGATACTTCGCTTTCAATAAGACCCAAGCGGCATTAAATAACGCAACCGAAATCATGTCACTCCTCGTGAACGTTACAAATGAATGGAATAATACGGTATACACGAATAATGGTTCCATTCAAATCGTGGCATTAAACCAAATAAAGGGCATGAATCCAGTCATGACCAATCAATCTGAATTCATAAACTTCACAACAAATTTGGGATCTGGTGGACAACACGCACTTCCAGTTATGCTGGAACTAATGAATGCAAATGGTTTGAATGTTACATCAATGATTCTTGAAACCCCATGGAATCCAGCTCTGAATTATTCACGGGTGCGAGTTAGCTTTCCAGAAACAACCGATATGGAAGAGAACTGGGCTTATATAAAGTTCAAAGGATTATTTAATGAAATTAGCTACTCCCCGTCACTCATTGAATACGATACAATAAATTTAAGCAGGAGTGAATACTATCCCGATACTTACGAGGCATACGAGGATTGGGATTCGCGCTCTGCCCATGATAATTTCGAACTGTATCTTCCCTTGGCAAATGGTTTAATTTACTCCACTGAGGGGAGATATGCCGTGATCAAGAATTGCTCCCAATCACACGTGTGCATGAAATGGAATCCTGATGAGATTCGATTCATGCAAACGGAAATAATCAATCCTCATGGTGAAACGTGGGAATATTTCATTCTACAGGATGTTTCCATTAACCAAGCCTTGGAATTTGCAAATCTTGTCAATGCATTTTCTGTAGAAACCTTCGATGGAGATGATTTATCATGAAATGGTTCAAGCGAAAAAAAGAGGAGATTCCAATGAATCGTTTAAGTCTCAGTAGGGGCCTAATAATGGTGGGAATCATGTGTATATTCATCGGGATATTCATGGTTTTCTTCTCAATGGTACTATCTACCATCCAGTTGAATTCATCATCTGGGGGTTTTGCTCGACCTTTGGAAATGTGCCACGTGCTCTGGTTGAGATATGGCACAAGCAGCGCATTTTTCGCCTTGGGAGGATTGGATATCATCGCGGGGTATCTATATCAGAAAAAAATTAAGAAACGACTAATGGTTATTACTTCGTTCTTCAACCAACCTTATATTGCGTTGGGAATATTGGTTCTATCAATCTTGTGGATCTTGCAAGCAATGGAACCGGATGGAGGTATTTCACAGTTCTTTGCAAAAATGTTTAACTTGGATGTGCGTGATCCCATAGATGCCCTATACTATGGCTATATCATTAGTAAAATGCCAAAACTTGAACTTCTTTTATTCTCGTTGGGACATCTTGCATTGATGCCCTTTTCAACGCGTGTATCAAACTTGATCTTGGCACAGGTGGATTTTCGATTGAGAAAAAAAGGCAGGAGAGCAGCAAAACCAAGGCCTAACATGGAATTGAGATTTCAAAGGAAAGCAAATTCATACATGATATGGGGGGGGATCATCCTTGGTCTGTTTGCAGCAGTTTCGTATGCTATCGGGCACATCATGGCAATTGGTTTAGATATTACCGTGATTCTCATCAATTTCAACGTGTTCAAGTTTCCGACCATCCCTTTCAAGTATTACAAATTATACTTGAGCGTGATTCCAGCAATCTTGATTTCCACGTGTGCATATTGTATTATCGCTAGCATTGGTTATCGTAAAAAGCCTGAAAAAAGATTTTTTAGGGTGCTTGCGTGGATCGGTAGCATCATTGTCCTGTTGATACCATTCTATGGACTCTATTTTGGTCTTCATTCAGTTTTCTCATTATGGTACACGCGGCCAAATCTTTCAAAAAGGACAAAACGGATAGATATCCCTCTTGTTGAGGAAACCTGAATCATGCAAGATGCATTCAAAGAATCTATTATCAACGTGAATGGTGCTAAAACCTCCCTTTTTCCTTTTTTACGAACGAAAACCCATCTAATAAAATAGTCAGTTAGTTAGGGCGTGGTATTTCAATCGAACGGTTTTCTTGCGATGATTATCGTGACAGTCCCGATTGTTTTCATATTGATTTCCTCCGCCACCATTATCCAATAACTACCCAAGATGTCGGGTTGAAATACATCATCGTGGATATTGTCTGAAGGACCTGATGTGGATTTCCCTTGGAAAATGCATGCAATCGTGCCACCGGGGTTCAAATCACGCTTTCCATCTAGAATCATTTCGGGAAGCAAACGGCTGCCAAGGATCAGGACGAGATTATATTGACACGTGTCCGATGGTCTATTTGCCGCATCATGGATTTCCATGCCCGGGAAAAGCGATGCCACGGGATCATGAACAGCATTACCGAGGATCAAGATGGTACCCTCCCTTGGCAAGATATTCGTGTACCGAGAGACCACGTGCTCCATGACTTCAACTTGCATTGGCATCAGAAATCCACTCGGGTAGAAAAAAGAGCCTAAAAAGAGAGAATGTTCGGGTCCGTGCTCTAGGATTCAAACACGGCGCCCACGCCTGCCACCCTTGCGACGGCATCCATCATGTGGTTCGGGCGTTACTTCCTCGATACGGAGGATGCGTAACCCCGATCGAGATAATGCCCTAACAGCAGATTGTGCACCAGGCCCTGGAGTTTTTGCTCCAGATCCACCAGGTGCTCGCACGAGCACGTGAATTTCCCTCACTCCTTTATCTTTCGCCATCCGAGATGCGCGGAATGCTGCTTGCATGGCGGCATATGGGGAGGATTCATCTCGCTGGGACCGGACGATCATGCCCCCAGACTGGCGGGCGATGGTCTCCGCACCGGTGATGTCGGTGATAGTGATGATAGTATCGTTGTAGGAGCTGAAAATGTGCGCGATGCCTTGGTAGTAGCTCTCTTTCTTCCTCTGGAAGAGTTTCGGGAGGTATCGCCGTTCCTTCTTGGTTTCGAGGATTTCGAAATCATCGTCCTCGTCACCTTCTTGCACGCCGTCACCAGCTTCACCTTCTTCATCATCTGTTTCCTCATCTTCTTCTTCATCGACTTCTTCTTCACCAGTATCATCTTCCACTGGATCTTCTTCTGTTTCATCCTCGTCGATGTCATCTTCCTTTTCCTTTATTTCTTTCTCATCATCATCATCGCTCATTCATCCGTCGCCTCCGATTCTTGTGATGATTCGTCTTGATTAGACACCAAGTCCATGTTATCCTGGCGTAGTGGATGTTCTGGATCGTGGAACGGGGAGCCGGGTGCAAAATCTATGAGATTTTCCTCCGTCTTCCTTACAAGATGGCTTGGTGAATCGACCACTTGTCCATCGATGGCAACATGCTTATGCACGATCAACTGGCGTGCTTGATTCACCGATCGTGCCAATCCTTTTCGATACACGAAGGTTTGCAGGCGCCTATTGCATATATGATTGATCTTCAGGTTCAACACGTCATCTATGGTATCTTGTCCATCTTCGAGAATGCCAAGCCTATGAAGCCTTCCAATGAGGTTCACGATGGCTTCTTGTTGCATTTGAGGGGGTGCTGCTTGGATTTCACGACCTTGCTGGCGGATCCGTGATAGGTAGGTCTTGTGCCGCCAGATCTCGCGCTTGTTTCTCAAGCCATATTCCCCGATGAGCCGTAATTCTTCTTCGAGCCGCGTCTTGTCCCACAACTTGTTGGGGGATTTGAATTTCTTCTTTAATCTTCTTGGATCGCCCATGGTGCACCACGCTCATAACTTCGTGAGATCCCTGATTGCGGGGGTTTCCCGCGGATCGCCGGTGAATGCCGGTAACCGGTACCCACCGTTGATGATTGCATGCATTGCGGTATCATTCCTTTGCTGCCTTCTTAAGTAACTTGCGGTGCACGCCAACCACCAAGCCCGACCTTCCGGTGGTGCGAGTTCTCTGGCCGCGAACCTTCAAGCCAAGCGCGTGACGGATGCCTTTCCAGGAACGAATCCTGCGCATCCGGTCGATGTCCAGCTTCTTCCTGAATGCAAGTTCCGATGACACGATATGGAGATCCTTTCCGGTCCTGAAATCCTTGCGGCGGTTAAGCATCCACGCGGGGAAACCATGATCCAAGGGATTCTTGACAACCTCCTCGATCTTGGTTATGTGCTCGTCTGTGAGGAAACCTGTTCTCATCCGTGGATCTAACTCCTCCGATAGCGCGTTCACGATAAGCTGCGCGAACCTGCGACCGATTCCCGGCACTCCGGAGAGGCCGTGAACGAGCAAGCGGTTTCCATCAAGGTTATGCTGGAGAACTCTCACGATTTCTCTGAAATTCGATTCCGACATGGTAGTTTCTTCCATGTTGTTGTGATAAGCTGGTGATCCGATCACCTAATAGAAAGCTTAACAACGGAATTGAATGACGAGGTTTAAAAAAAGGTTTGCTCGGATCCCTGAAATTCATCGGCAGGAACCATGACACCATAAGGAATCATGCGTTATTGACTTCACGCGCGTGGAAAAGAGTGAATGTACCGTGAATAGTGAAACCATCACGCTTCTTGATCGAGTTTACCGCATGCAATCCAAGGATAACGTGCGGTTGCACGTGGATGCCCTGAAGAGCGCGATCGATAGGGAGCTGGAAGCCTTCGACTTGCAATACAAGCTTACCACCGAGGCAGCGGGACCATTCATTCAAGCACGGATTCGGCTTGATGGTACCGATTCTTTTGCCGCAATGAACCTGCTAGCATTAAATCACGGCATGCAACGGGATCCCGTGGACATCGTCTCGCTGCATCCAGGCAAGGTAATCCATCGTGCCAAGATTAAGTCTCCTGGAAAAGTGGGATTCGGCATATTCATCGATATTGGCAGCAAGGATGGAAAGGATGCCCTGTACCCTCAATTCGCCATGCGAGAGCAGTTAACGGCGGGCAAGAAGGAATCAACCAGGCAGATCGCACGGATTCACGGTTTTTGCGATGGATTCGGCATGGAAGTTGCCATCGCCGGCCATAAGCCCGGCGGGAAGACCACCGTGGAACTCGGTCCCGCCACAACCAGGGAATTCCTCACGTGGGTGCAAGATGGAAGGGACAGGATCCTGTGCCATGGCGAGCTCACGTGGCGATTGCGGGACGGATTCACCACCCAAGTTGGTACAACGAAGCGATTCATATTCCAAGATGCTGGATTCTTGGATACCATCGTCACATGTGACGCCAAGACGGATGGCGCGGGTATCATTGCGCTGGTAGGGAAGCATTTCCCCCAGGTGAGAATGGGCGTGTTCAACGGGACCAAGGTTGCCAAGTACCATCAAGAACCGGATTCATGAGTCACCCTTCCATAAAAGCGCATTTTCTCAACCGCCTTCATCACTTCCACCATTCTCGTGGCCACGATACCAAGATCCTACCAATGCATTCCAGCAAGACCGGTTTTTTTTTGTGAGACTGATAAAACCAGTGGAACCATTAATACAGCCCATGGTGGATTCTGGTAAATGGAGAGGACGGGAGTTGAACCCGCGATTCCCTCGGCTCTCATGCAGACCGCTACCTGCGGGATCTGATGTAAGCGAGGTGTCATGACCACTAGACCACCCCTCCATGGGGGAGCAAGTCAATTAAATGCCAGCAAGTAATTAAATTTTTGAAAAGAGCTTCCTTGTGCAATCACGGACGCAAGCATGGTACAGGTGCATGGCAATGTTGGAATCGGTGATGGTTGATGGCGTTGAGCTCTTTCTTGGAAAGCCGTCGACCTTGGATATGGATTGGATCGGCCAAGAGAGTCTCTTGGAGCAAGTGCTGGCAGCATGGGCGGTAATCCATGAGGATGACCTTCCCCTCTCACCCCGTGTCTTGGGCCCTCCCGGTGTCGGGAAGACCACCTTGGCGGTGGCGGCGGCAAGAAAGGTGAACAAGGATGTTTACATCTTCCAATGCACGGCTGACACCCGGCCCGAGGACTTGCTGGTCAACCCGGTTGTGGGTTCCAGCAGGGAGATACGGTACCACGCGAGCCCACTGGTCACGGCAATGATACAGGGAGGCGCTTGCATCTTGGATGAGGGAAATCGCATGCCGGAGAAGGCATGGGCATCCTTGGCTCCGTTGTTGGACAGGCGACGATACATTGAGTCGATTATTGCGGGCGTGCGCATCCAAGCACACCCGGATTTCAGGATCGCGGTGACCATGAACCAAGATGCATCTGTATTCGACGTGCCGGAATATATCTCCAGCCGCCTGCAGCCCAAGATTCACGTCCCGTTCCCGTCCAAGGATGACGAGATGGCCATCTTGCGATACAACCTGCCCTTCGCACCAGAGGATATCATCTCGTACGTGGTTGAATTCCTCCAGGAAGCCCATGGTAACCAGGAAAACTATTCTCCAAGGGATGGTATCAATATCGCCCGGTACATGCTCAAGTTGACCATGGAGGAGGCATTCCCGTTGCCCGATGAGGTGTTCAATGCACGAGCGAGGCAAGCCATCGAGCAAGTGCTTGGCAAGGATGCATTGATGTATATCGACCGGGACAGGGAAGCCATGCGTCAGCGCGTGATCCGCCGGATGGAACGAGAGGGATTCCCGTTCAGCATTGATTTCCTGAACGACATCACGGGAGACGGGGACGGTGATGACGTGGACGACATCAATGATGGAAATGGAAAACCGGATGGCACAAGCGAGATGAGGGAAATGGATGGGTCGCTTGAACCATCGGAAAACCCTGGGAACTCTGATTCGGAAGCATCGGGGCCACCTGGAATGGAAGAAAAGACCGAGAAAGATGGCAATAGCACCGATCTTGGTTCCCGTGAAGAAGGCGAGGGTGATGACCTGCCGTGAGAAAACCAAGATTATTGGTCTTGGCAAGAACGGTGAATGGAAATGCCCGCGGGTAACGTGAACTTCCTGCCGGTCTACCACGGCAGGATCAATTTTGCCAAGCAAACCAGGGAAAAACTCGAATCCATGCAACCCAATAGGATTGCCATCGAGCTCCCAGTGGACTTGCAGGAAAGCATAGTTACCGCCATCGACCGACTTCCAGTCCTTTCCATAGTGGGATACATGGAACGGGACATGATGCCAAGAGCGCGCATCGTGAAACGCCACGACAACGAGCAAACCGCAGACCCCAATCCCTACCACGTGGTGTTACATAGTCAATACACTTACATCCCCATCCATCCTGGAGATCCCATGATCGAGGCGATACGATTTGCCAGGCAGCAAGACATACCGGTCGAATTCATCGATCTCGCGGTTGACGATTATGACCCCGTCTACCATGCGCTTCCCGATGATGAGGCGATCACCCTGGTGCGGGATCCCAAACGATTCAACGAATTGATCCTCTCGTTCATGCCCCGAAGCGATCCCGGCAGCTTGGATCACGAAAGGGAGCAATTCATGGCTGCCCACTTGCGCGAATTGGTGAATAGAAATGAACGAGTGCTATTTATCTCCGGTTATGCCCACGTGAACAGGATCAAGCACATGCTAGAAACCGGCGAGACCGGGGAGACAAGCAGTGGCATCTATCATGATGAACAACAAGTATTCAACATCCACCCCGATTCGGTAGATCTTGCCTTGGAGGAGATACCGTATTTCGAGTACCTGTTTGAGGCATGGCGATCTGTCATCAAGGAAGGGTTAGATCCCGCTACTTTCACCAGCAAGATCACGCTTGGAAAGTTCGCGTTCTTCCAGCAGGAGCAGCGAGATCGAGATGCCACCGTGCCAGCAAGGGAAAATGCCAGTGATCAAGGAGGTACCGTGCATGGGCA
>WJJB01000005.1 GCA_014729935.1 Candidatus Bathyarchaeota archaeon
ATCCATGGCTCCTTCAGTAAACGCAGGGTTACGATCTCGTGGGGGTTCCAAGTGGTAGAACAGGAAACCACCACGCCATCTTCCTTCCTTAATCTCATCCTTTTCATGCAACAACGTTCCAAGAGATCTTGGCATTTCACGTCCATCACTCGCATCGACCTCGGGAAGGTGATGGTTCCTTGGGTCTTCTTCCTGCCGTTCTCCACGACCCGGATAACCAGTTCGGTTGAATTCGTTGCAGCTACCTCAGGGTTCTTCATGGCAGAAATTTCGAGGTTTGGTGGACTTGCAACCATGGCGTCAGGAAGAAAATTCACTAGCTTCACTGCACCTACTTTTTCCTGGTTCTTAAGCACTAATTTGGCAATGGGAGGTGAATTAAAGCAATGGGCGAATTTTTGAAAGATCCCATCCTTCCAAGAACCATCATGGTGCAGGAGAGCATACTTGATCACGTGCATTTCCTGATCTGCATGGGAGGGGGGACCTGCATCCTCACGCTGTTCCCTTTCCAGCTTGGCATAACCCGTTGCTTTCGGGGGGTCCGGTGCCCTGAGTAGGGTCAAACCAATGGTATCTTCATCAATGTCATAGCCATACTTGCAATCATTGACAAGGAACACAGTACCATTATCTCCTGGCATCGGATGTGCAATCCACGTGTGGCAGCAGCTTTCCCACCGCTCCTTTCCAAGCTTGGTTCTTTGTGATGGATCGGCTTTTACCCGCTCCGTTGAATATGGTGCTTCGGCTACCGAGTATTCTGGCTTACCGGATAGATGGAATTCATGCTTGAGAATGGTGTTTTCTTGCTTCCAGTCGATGTGCGTTTCGAAAAATACTCCTTGGATGTTATCAATTAATTGCACGCGTTGGATGATGGCCGATTTGGATTCCGGGAAGATGTGCTTGATCTCGACTGTGGATCTAACCGGTCCCTTCTCCGTGATTTCTAAAGATTCCAGCACCATATCTCCTGATTCCAATGGGCATTGCTTGTATCCTGGACCAATATTCCAAGCCCGTTCGATGAGGAACCAGTCTCGATAGGCATGAATCCCCGAAGTTCCCGTAATTAGGGCATTTCCCGTCTTCAAGTCAGTGCAGGATGTGATCATGCCAGTTAATCTTGAAATTTCTAGCTGCATGGTTCCTGATGCAATTGAAACGGTAGAATCTGTTTCCTCAATGGTGAATTTTCCATGCTGGGTTCCCTTGGTATCACGGGAAATCAACTCCGATATTCTATATTCATGAATTGTCCATGGAGAAAGGTTCATGCAAGAGATCAACCTGCGGGGTTGATCGAGCAACGGCTCGCCAAGATCCGCTGCATCGACCACTTGTGCAATCATGGTTGCGTGGACCAAGCTTGCCCCGGTTTCTTCACCGTTATCGGTACCATTTTTCACCAGATTCCCATCAACACCGGGATTATCGAATGCATTCCCTGCTATGGCTAGTTTGAGGGTGATGATCTCATTAGGGTTGAGATCAACCCCACGAGGAATTGGTATTTCCACTGGAAAGATTCCACCGAATGAATTCCCGTTTGCAAGGATAATATCATGGTCCGGTAGATTTCCTGTCACTTGCTGGGTTTCATCAGCAATTGAAAGCAAATGCCGCTCCAAGCGATCGATCTCTCCAGTGATATCGAGCCACATATCGTAACAATCATCATATACCTCCGGTATGGAGCTCCCAGGCAGGATATCATGAAATTGGAGCAACAGGACGTCCTTCCACAAGCGGGTGAGTAACTTGTGGAAAGCCGCATGCGGGGAATTGGTGCAGAAGGCCTTCAATGCCAGGAGCGATTGCAAAGAAGTGAGCTTCCATTCCAAGGAGCGATTCATGCGTTTCATCAATCCCTGCGTGGTGAGGGTTCCCCTATGCAGGTTGTAGTACAACTCGGTCCCGTTCCACACGGGTAATCTATCCAATATACCTTCCTTCTCATACAGGTTGAAGTATTGCTTGGCGGTGAGAAATCCTTGCACGTAACCTTTTTCGATGAAATATCGCATCCGGTGAACTTCCTCGACGGTAGGACCGTGGCCACCATCTCCCACGCCGAACATGATTCCGATGTGACACCACGGGTCACCAAGGGATAGACTGCTTGTTGGATCTGGCGTGTCATAATCGCATTCGAGCGATTCACCGGGTTTCAACAGGCGTCTCGTGTGGCCGAATAACTTCCATCGGGTAACCGGCCGAAATTGGAAGTTATTGCTATACACGACGACCTCTGAACCATCCGGCGAGCGCCACTTGAAATGGGAGAATGGAAACTCGTTCGGCGGCCAATTTCCACTGATCTTCTGTGTATAGAAATACTTGCAACCCGAGCGTGACAAGAGCTGCGGGATATTATTGTTGTAACCAAAGGAATCAGGGAGCCAGCCGACTTCCGCCATCTTGCCGAAGTGCTCCCTGTAAAACAATTGACCATACAACCTTTGCCTGCAAAATGATTCTCCAGAGGGCATCTTCCCGTCCAATTCTACCCAATCTCCACCTTGAAGGTCAAAACGACCTGTTTTTACTGCTTGCTTCACCTGCTTGAACACGGTTGGGTGCATCCTGCGAAGCCAATCGAGTAACACGGGTTGAGAAAAGGTGAATTTAAATTCGGGGAGATTGAGCACGTGGAACGCGGCTTTACCGCAGGTAATTCGAGCCTTGTTCACGGATTGATACAATCGCCACAACCAAGCCACGTCCACGTGTGATTGCGCGACTGCCCATAATTTCAAACCATCCGGGGCTGTAGAGGGTGCCATAATACGCTGGTGCCAGCACTCATCGAATTGCGCTCGCTTTGCAGGATCCCGGGTCATGTCCAAGTGCTCGTTATAGGGCCTGTCTCCATCCCCCTCGTCAAACATCATTTCTCCTTCGAAATCACGGGTGGCACCAGAATATCTCCCCTTTCGTTTTCTGCCGGGTGTCTTGAAACCGCCAAATGGAAAACTCATGGTTATACTTCATGCTCGGGGTAATTAACTTCACCTATCTCACCCATCCCACTTTCATTCACGGGGGATGGCTCCCATGGGGACGTGATTTACCTTCATATCGAGTGGATCCTCCATTGATTTGCCGCAATTCCCACAAAAATTCGATTGCTGATCATATGTCTCCCACCCACAAAATTGGCATTTCAAGATAGAGTCATCCTCATCTGAGTCATCCTCTCTTTGATCATCCTCGCCTTGATCTTTTTTTCCCTTCTTTCGGGTCATCATCTTTTCGAAATCCAACCTGAGCATCAAATACACGATCAAGAACATGATCAAGAGGTTCACCATGTCCCAGCCAGCATTACCTTGTGAAGTGAGGATGGAAGCCAAACTGTCGAGGAATGGCACGGCTGTTCCCAAGGTAACGAGGGAATATCCCAAGTATGCTAACGCCGTGCATAGTGTCATCTTGCCAAACATGCAGGGAATGATGGTGCGCTTGTATGAATACTTCATGATGCCAAACGGCACTAAAATAGCGTCGTCGGGAAGGGGCGTGAGAGCAAAAAGATAGATCATGAACGGGATTGACTTGGGATGTTCCTCGAACCTCTTGCGCATCCTCTCGAATTTTTGACCGAGATCGCTTGATATCAACTTGTCACTCTTGGTAAATAGCCGTCCTACCACGTATGATGAGACCTCGCCAATACCCGCACCTAGACCACTCACGATGCCGAGAATTAGTGGTGCCCATGGATCGAACGCTGCAATCGCCTGCGCGGAACCCAAATAAAATACAATATATGCATACGGGAATATGATGAGCACGCTAGTATTCCCAAAAGTGCTTAGGATGAACGCCGCCCACAAGCCATTATTGATCCCGAACTCTTGTATCGCGTTGGAAAAATTATCAATTAGGGTGTTAAATTCGGGAAAGATCTCCGTGAATAATATGATTGCAAGAACGATGCACACTGTACCAGTGATGATTATGAACTTGTCCGCACCCTTCATTGTTGCATCAACCAACCTAAGGAACGATAATATTTGATCTTTAAAAACTTAATTCAGGATTTCTCGAATCGGTGGATGCATGGGGGAACAGATAGCTATAAACTGGACGAACTTGGAGTGCGACATGTAAGCTCCAGAGAGTGAATCTGGGACGTGTGACGTGATAGCGCATAAACCAGATGGCGTGATGACCATCATTGGCTACCCCGGCGTGCGGTGCTGGCAACGGCGCGGTGCGAAGCCCGGGGAACAATATAGCCTCGTGCCCAGCCACGAGGGCATGGAGGAGCTAGCCAAGGCACCCATGGCAAACGAGAGTGAAGGAATGATAAACCCCGTAACGTCCAACTGGCGAAAAGTGGCTGGCAC
>WJJB01000293.1 GCA_014729935.1 Candidatus Bathyarchaeota archaeon
CACACAACCGCACCCATAAAAAAGAACATTGGCAACCTCACCAAGATTTTAGGAATTCTTGCATTGATTGTTTCTGCTTCTGTTTTTGTAGTGGGTACCTTGCGGGGCGTTTCACCAGCAAACACCTTCTTATTCGCGGTTGCTAGCGCTATATCTTCAATTCCCGAAGGATTGCCCATCGTGGTAACTGTTACACTAGCCATTGCCATTGGAAAAATGGCGAAACGAAACGCAATCATTCGAAAATTGCCTGCTGTTGAAACTTTGGGAACGGTTTCTGCAATTGTTTCTGATAAAACAGGTACACTCACGACAAACCAGATGACTGTAAGGGAAATCTTCACCGAATCACATTCCATAACAATCTCGGGCTCTGGATTTAAACCCACCGGTAAATTTATCGACACCTATGGGGGAGACGAAATAAAACCGTTGGATTTCCCTGAACTCAAGCGTTTGCTCGAAGTAATGGCACTTTGCAACGACGCACAACTACGGGATCACGTGGATGAATCGGGGGAATTTTGGCAGGTGCACGGCGACCCAACCGAGGGTGCACTCGTGGTCGCAGCCATGAAGGGAAACTTGGAAAAACAGGATTATGAGATTAGTCATCCACGAGTCGATGAAATTGGTTTCGACTCTGCCCATAAATACATGGTAACATTTCACGGAATAGAAAGGAACGCGGGGGTCCTTGCCTGCATGAAGGGGGCACCTGAAAAAGTATTATCCATGTGCTCCGCAACCCAGGCAGGTGCCGATACGAGGCCATTGACCAAGGAAAAAATTGCAGAAATCGAAGAACAAGCAAGCAATATGGCAAAACAAGCGTATCGCGTGCTAGCTTTTGCTTTTTTGGAAACCAAGGAAATGAACCATGACCAGCTTAAAGCAGTGATTCCCACTGGAAAAAAACTCGTGTTCCTTGGGCTTGCCGGGATTATCGACCCACCACGCCCCGAGGCAAAACAGGCAATAGTCTTTTGTAAAAACGCCGGTATTCGAATATTCATGGCGACGGGTGACCATAAACTTACTGCTCTCGCCATTGGCGAGGAACTTGGGTTATCTGCAATGGATCATTCCAAGCATGGCATCGAGGGTGTTGAACTTGATGACATGAACGATGAGGATTTGGAACGTGCTTTACAATCCGTGGGCGTTTTCGCACGGGTCACACCCGAACATAAACACCGGATTGTTAAAGCCTTGCAAAAAATGGGGTATATCGTAGCGGTAACAGGTGATGGTATAAATGATGCCCCTGCGATTAAGGCTTCAAATGTCGGAGTTGCGATGGGAATCGCTGGGACGGATGTCACCAAGGAAGCAGCAGATATGGTGCTGGTAGATGATAACTTTGCAAGTATTGTTAATGCTGTTGAGGAAGGGCGGATTGTTTATGAAAACATAAAAAAAGTTGTCAAATTCTTGATTTCTACCAACATCGCCGAGGATTTTATCATCATTCTCGCTTTTCTACTGTTCCCATTATTGCTTGAAATCCAAGACCCGAACGAGATTTTAATATTTACTGCAATCCAGATTCTATGGGTTAACTTGGTGACGGATGGCGTGTTGGATATTACTTTGGCAATGGAACCTAAAGAAATGGATGTGATGCGAAATAAACCCCGTGACCCCGATGCGAAAATAATCGACAGGGAGATCTTGAAAAATACCATCTATGTCTCAATCTGCATGGGTATTGGTGTTCTAACCGTTTACGTGGTTTATCATGGCATGAATGGCGAGGTTGCGATCATGAAAGCAAAAACCATGGCCTTCGTGTTGCTATCCATGTTCCAAGTATTTAATGCATTGAATTGCCGGTCGAGGACTCACTCGGTGTTCAAGCTCGGTTTCTTTACGAATAGGTGGTTAATAGGATCTATCACGTTTTCTGTCATCCTGCAATTTTTAACCACGGTCCTACCTCCATTACAAGCCATGCTAAGCACCGTTCCCTTGACTCCACTGGATTGGGTGGTTATCCTGCTTGTGTCAAGCACGGTGTGGATAATAGAAGAAATTCGAAAACTTGTGCAAAAAAGGAAATAATTCCAGTGAGCCAAGCTACGTGGTGATCGGCATGCATTGTTTCCATGTCGAGATGCAAGCCACCCGATCTTGACCAGGCAGTATCCTCTTCATCAGGTGGAAGCGGGTGGTATCCTCCACTTTTCGGTTCCCATCACCTTGGGTGCCCTTGAAATCAAGATCAACCCGTGATTCACGTGCTTTATCTCCATTAGCGGGATGGATAGAAAGGTTGAAGGCGGTTTAAAGCGTTTTTTTAGGCACGGAAGTGTACTTGGATCATGCCAATGCCGATCATGGAGCGCATCCATCCCTCTATGCCTGTGTACTCGGTTCGGCAACCCAATGCCCCCCTGTTCCAAGCTGCAAATGGGATTTACGTGGCGGATCCTGCTGGGGATGGGGGCATCCTCATCGATTGCATCTTTCAACCACCGTACATCAAGTCATTTCTTGAAGTGGTAGGGAAAAAGGTGGGTACCTATATTGCCACGCATTTCCATGTTGATCATTCTGCAAAGGTTCATTATTACGATAGCCAAGGGATTGACGTGGTAATGCCCGCCAAGGAGGTGGAATATATGCGTTCTGCAGATTTCCTATTGGAACATGCTGGCTTGCGTGCTGGTGGATTGGATGATTTATTCCATGACAAGGTCATGCGGTTATTTGGTTGGAAACCCGTGGTGAACGCAACGGGTGTTTCGCCAGGTACCGCATGGAATGTTGGTGGAATCAAGGTCGAGATGATAGGTTTACCGGGCCATTCACCGGGACATCCTGGGTTTACAATCACGAACGGGGACAACGAGAAAATAGTTTGCCCCGTCGACCTTGGATTCGATCATTTTGGCCCATGGTTCGGATTCCCAAATGCTTCCCTCCCGGAATATCTTGAATCGATGGCAAGGATCTCCCGGGAAATCGATAATGCTGTGGCAATCTTACCTTCGCACGAGCCTGTTATCAAGGATGGGTACGAGAACTTATGCAACGAGATGACCAGAAAGTTAGAGGGCAGGATTGCTGCAGTGCAGGCATTGATGGATGCGTTTCCTAAAGGATTCACGGCAAAGGATGGAGTTGAGCGTGAGGTAATATATCGAAAGGAAAAGTTGTTACAGCCAATCCTACCATTATTCTTGTTCTGGGAAACATGGATGGTAGAGCATATCTGCAAGTTACTGGTGGATAGAAACCTTGCCGAGGAGATCTACCATGCATCCGACCCGCCGGGATTTCCTGGAAATGTCTACAGGAGCACTTCTTGACATGAAATGAAGATAGCATGCTCAAGGACTGCAAGATCAATTGAACTACCATGTCCTAACTAACTAAAGGGCTTGGATTCTTCCCTCATCGACCACCGCGGTCTTGTTGACCCGGCTTGCACGATCTCTAGAAGCGTGACCTCCCGTGGTTCCCAGGTGGATGATTCAATGATCCTTGTATTATTTATTCTCGTTGAATCGCTTCCATTTGTGGGCATTCCACCGTTCTGCGGAATCCTCCGTTCCCCGTGATTTGAGGATGCCAAAAACAATGATTTCCCAGAAATGGCAGGCGTGATATTTTCTCCACTCCGATTTTTGGTTCAACCCACAATTCTCCTCATAGCCTTCTGCAAGTATCATGAAGGATGGGTGCCAATTAAATGGTGGAACCAAATTAGTTGCCTTGACGCTCATTTCAGGCGATCCCATGGATGTTTTTACTGGCATCACGTGGGGAACTGTATCATGGATTCTCTTTCAACCATTTTTTTATGGAAGTTTCCCTCTTTTTCGAGATGTTTTTCACGGCGCGTAATTTTCGGTTTATTTGGTAAAGGTTTTTCTTTGAAACAATTTCTAAAACGGTTAATACCTTCATGAAATCGATGAGCTGTATTATTTTTATCCCGTAACCTTTTCCAAAAGCCAGCAATGGCCGGTCCTCAGAAATTATATAGACGTCTTCTTCATCAACACCGTGACTAACAATGCTAGCATCTGCCTCATCAAAACCAAACACCAATGCATCTTGGTATACCTTGTTATCTTTATAAGGCAATACCTGGGTTTTTTCAAGAATACAAGATCTCAACTTGAAATGAGTGATTTCTGTTAGCACCGCGTGGGTAATGCACATTTCCAGTGAATCATAAACGGGTTCAATACTGAAAAGCTCTAATTCGCCAAGAATGTCGATTTTTTTCCATGAAAATGTATCAATAAAGAACTTCATCTGCATGATATACTTTGAATACTAATGTATTTAAATATTCATGGCTACTTACAGTAGTGAGTGTAAATGTCCCAGATTAATATAAGGATAGATGAGGATTTAGATGAGCTATTTGATTATCTGTCTGAAAAAATGAATATCCCGAAAGCGGTTTATGTAAAGAGGCTTCTACTAGAGAATGTTAGGGAAAAAATTCTCCCGGTTCTTTTAGAAGATTACGAGCAAGGTAAAATTGGCTTGAAAAAGATCATCAAGCTTACAGGGATAGAACCAAGTGAATTGCTCAACATTATTAGCAAGAGCGATATTGAATGCCCTATCACTCCTGAAATAGATGAATACACCAGCGAGATTACCGAAAAACTTGTTGAAAAACTAAAGATTGAGTAATTATCAAATTATCGTAGCATTCGAGTTATTTCTAATATCCTTTCGTTATCAACAATTATTCAAAGTTTCCTAGAAAACTTCAAAGAAACCTTCAAGAAATAATCGGAAAATGCAAGATTGAACTACCAGCCCCTATTAAGTATAGGGGGTAGCCGGGTCCTACCTTCCCTTGTTTTTGTATCTGCATCCGACATTATCTCGCGGTCGTTGATCAGGCCAGCGTAAATGAATTCGGGGGCAGGTGTTCCCGCCTGGCGTGGCGGCAGGATCCCCTCATGCGCGTTTCCCGTGTCCCCGCGTCCCGGTGGATCAGCCACGCGCTGCACTGCAATGCACGGCGGAACATGGCGAGCGTCTTGGCTGCATCGCCCCTCGCGTGAACGGGGAAAGGAACCCCGCAATGTCCAGGGATGCGTGAGACTTGCTCTACCGCGACTGTTCCTTCAAGCCACGAATCTCCGCACGGTGTTCCGCAAGCTTCAGTGGAATAGAGACCAGTCAGATGCCAAGGTCCCTCCATTTCCCTTGACGCTCAGTTCGGTCGTTTCCGTGGATGTTTTTGCTGGCACCACGTGGGAAAATGGCCAGTTTCTTTTCACTCCTTGTGTGGCGTAAATTCAATTTCCCCCGTTAATGCTAAAGGACGTGGCTTTCTGGCGGAAAACGGGTAAAATTGTGTTTGAATGTCGTTTTTTTGGGGAAAAGCGGCTTAGTGCGGTTTCCGCTTCTCGAAACCGAGAATTTACACTGTATTGCTTTGAAACGGGAAAGAAGAATGCCTAACCTCCCAGATTGATAACGGGTGGATGATCAGTGGCAAGGTTAAGTGGATTGGTTATGCAAACCTTTTTTGGGACGAATAGTGAATTCTTACGAAAATTAATACACATTCAAAAAATGGAGGGGGTATTTAAGTTGAATATAAAGACAAAAAAACTTATTATTACATGCTGCGTGGTTGTGGCATTAGGTGCAAGTATTGGCATTATAATCCCCGTGATCATTACTGGTCCAACTGGTCCACAACATTATCACGCTTCGCTAGACTTGGGCCAAGGTGCAAGATTTTCTATAATTTCTAGCTCTGAATATGAATGCTGGAACCAGACTGATACAACAAGTTATTCACCGTATTTCATCTTGGACGTGGTTGAAATGACAAGGGATTGTGATGAAAATCAAGATATCACCTGGGCGAACATTTCTTTTTACTCCCCTGCAGGATTTGATGAATTTGATCATGTAGCATATTTCAAGGATGGTTTATGGATTCACGTTCCTTTTAATATTAGTTTGGATAGGACAAATATTACTGCCCACGTGGATGAAATGTCTATCATCGAAGATATTTCATGCAACAGTTCTTGGAGCGTTGTAAGCTATCCTGATGTGCAAATATCCTTGGATGCAAAAAGACAGGATGAGCAGATCATCACCCTAACCACGAATGCACCTGGACAAATACTCCTACCGATGATGATGAAAAACCTTACTTTTTACTTGCAACTCCAAGCGCAAGGAGGGAACGGCTCCTACTCGTGGAACCAATGCTCTGGAACAATACCAAGTGGTTTCACGCTTTCAAGTGACGGCGTATTATCTGGCAATGCCACGGAGTTCGGCAATTATTCATTCGACATTCGAGTGAGTTCGGCTGATCGTAATACCACGGAGACTTTCAACTTGACGCTCGTGGATTACATGTCCAATGAAATGCTTCCACTCGATCCAAATTTACCCGCGGGGTATGCTGGTGAAGTGTATAAAGATATCATTACTGATGATCCTGTATTCCTGCAAATGGGAGGGGGGAATTCAGGTCCATACAATATTTCCTTGAAGAGTGGTGCCTTGCCGCCAGGCTTGTCGTTTACCTTTTGGGAAGATGATGATTACGCGTATGCAAATATCACCGGAATTCCAGGACAAATAGGCACGTTCAATTTCACGATGACTGGTATTGATCAATTATATACCATTTGGGATATCGGTGATGAAAGCATAGGAACCTTCATCGAACGTGAATACTCCTTAAGTGTATATTGAGATTGGTTTTTTCCCACTTTTTTTCCAAGAAAGAATCCTAGTATTGAACTTTCACGCCCTAACTAACTAAAGGGGCTGGTTTTCTTTCGGAAGGACGGATAAATTGTAATTTAAAACCATCCACTTTCAATAAACTGCATTCAGCATCAGATACAGGAGGAAGATGAGCAAAAGGAGAATCCCAGCACCCCGGCGTATCTTTCCTCGTGCCAACAAGATCATCACGCAACCATGACTAGATGCCACGAGAACAAGATTCAACACGAACGTGAGATTAACAGGAAATGAAGGAGCCAAGATTGCAGACACCCCGAAGGTTACGCCCAAATTCCAAGAAGATTTCATGATGATACCGCCCATGCCGATCTGCGGCATCCGGGATTTGATGCTTTTGTAGATAATCAAGAATTCTTCGATGTTAACGCCCAGTGCGATGATGATATACCCAATAATATCTTGGGAAATTCCCATAACGTTAATGATACTTTCTAGCCCCTCGCCAAGGAGGATGCTCCCCATGATAACCATGGTGCCAGAGACAAGAATAATACCTACTTTTTTAAGCAACGAGTTTTTTGAATCAGCTGGTCGGGAGAACGTTTGCTGGTTGCTTGTTCCCATTCCAACACTCGAGTCAGCAAGATCATCCTCATCCCCTCGCTTGACAAGTTCGAGTAACCATGAATCATTTTCTCCTGGTTCAAACGCCGTGATTTCTTGGTGGACGTGGAATGCATTGTACCCAACCAAGGTCACGTGCAAAGAAATGGTAACGACACCAATAACTGGGTAAAGTAATGGCAACGTGGAGGCTAAGATTAGGGAGAGAAAATGGACAGAGAGTAACACAATGATGGTTATGCTGAACGAGGCGGGGGGGCTCTTGACTTTGAATGAAAAAAACAAGGCAGGAATTGCCAATGGAACGGTAAGGGCAACCGTGTTGTTCCCGATTGCTTTCCCATCGCCACCGTCGGTAGCCCCTTGATGGCCGCAGTTACCGATGCCACGAATTCCTCCACGTCGATGCCAAGAAAGATGGCTCCCATGACATATGGAGAAATCTGGCTTTGGTTGATCAATTCACGCGTGTTATCAACCAACCAGTCGGCTGAAAGTAAAATCATCGAAAAGCCAGCGATGAACAACAAGATACTTGGCATGACATCCATGACGGGTTCACCTATGATTAGATGTGAAATGGGAACGATATAAGCTTCACGCCGATATGCCAATCAAGTTAGAATGAGGAAAGATTCGAAGCTTGGTCCTTCTGTTTCGCTAGATCATGGCTCTTGAGAGGAAAATTCATTTCACCAAAAAATGAGGGGAAATAATCCCGATGGTAGTGGAACAGTCATCGGGGCTTAGATCGATATTCATTCCTCAAACTTGAAGGATAACTTAACCTTTGCCCGGTACAAGGCGATTTTCTGGTTGTCAATTTTTGCATCTAACTTGATAACTTCAGCAATTCTAAGATCCCTTAGACTTTCTGCAGCCTTATCGACAACTTGATTGACCGCATCTTCCCAGCTTTCTTCCGAGGTGCCAACGAGCTCGACGAATTTATACACTGATTCTGTCATCTTGAACGCTCCCTTGATTCTCATGCACTTGAAACGTGCATTACATCTTCTTATCAAGGTTATTTAAATGGTGCGGCTGGATTTGGTAAGCACATTTCCATGGGAAATACCATCGTTCCACCAGCTAAGTTGTGCTCGTGGTGCAGGAAGCACATTTTTTTTGGTATCGATCAGCTTCTTTTTGGTTCCGGGCAAGAAAGATATCTATTTTTCTATTTTACGCGCCAAATGGGTCCGGATTCTTTTTTAATACCATTTTATTGCCGAATCGAGATACCTCTCCCTCTTGGTCCTTTATTTCTTTTGATGTTACCTCCCGATTATCGATTTCGTGCACTCTATCTATAATGTTGGGCAAAGTTGGACATCTTGCCCGGGGGGTCGATAGAGGAAACCCCGCGTGATCGTGACGCGCGTCAAGTGCCGGCGGTAACGGCGTTCTCGACGCGGTTTTTTAACAGGATGGCGGAAACGCGGGCCGATACCTCGTGG
>WJJB01000294.1 GCA_014729935.1 Candidatus Bathyarchaeota archaeon
AAGATTGGTAAGGGGTGCACCTGTCCTGCTGCGGTTCTTGCGCTCCTCCATGGTGAACGCGCGACGCTCGTGTTCTGGATTGATGGCATGCTCGGAGAGGACAAGCCCGCATTGACTGCATATTTGCTCACCGCGTTGGGTGTCTGTGATGATCTCATCGGCACCACACTCTGGACACGTGATCTCTTGATTTCCCGGTAAAATATCTTTTTCTATATTCTTGGAGTTTTTTGAATTGTTTGAGCTGTGAATCATTAGCATCACTTCATGATTTTCTTGGGAGTTTTCATGAACCTAACATGTTCCACTTTCCCGATTCCCGTGAACATGTGTTCCATGGACTGGACACGGTATACCGTTCGTCGAAAAGCGCATTCATCGATACCACCAATTTCCCACTTTGGTAGTATCAACTATGAAAATCGCAACCGTTTAAATGCGACACATATGGCTCTAGTCGCTATAATATATCTCCTTTCATCTATTTAAATCTTTCGATCATTTCGCCCCAATCATGAAATTGTGAATATTTTCCAATTTTGTACCACGTAGATAATAGTAATCCATAAATATCCCGCACGGGAAATGCATACCAAGGACGGCTTGCTG
Organism: Candidatus Bathyarchaeota archaeon; assembly: GCA_014729935.1. Taxonomy (GTDB): domain Archaea; phylum Asgardarchaeota; class Lokiarchaeia; order Sigyniarchaeales; family Sigyniarchaeaceae; genus WJJB01. The sequence continues at coordinate 610 of WJJB01000294.1, forward strand.
TTTCCATCTAATCATTATTGGCAGGTAAAATCAAATTTCACCAAAGGAATAATGTTAAAAGCAGTTACTTGCCTACAATACTTGAAGAGAACCTATAAATCAAACCAAGGTAAAAAAAACTCATGGCCACGACACCCCCAGGCTCGAAAAAGAAGAAGGTGGACGAAGAAAACGAGCAGGACGGTTCATACCTGGTAACCTACACGCGCCATCTCGAAAGGCGACTCCGCGCATTGGAAACGGAAAAACAATTACTTGATGCGGAGCGCATGCGATTAGAACGTGAATTGAATAGTTTGCGAAACGAGATGGACAGGCTTAGACAACCCCCCTTGATAAGCGCTTCCCTCATCGAAGCACTTGATGACGGGCGTGTTATCGTGAAATCAAGTACGGGCCCCCAGTTTGTGGTGAACAGTAGCTCGAAGATTTCCAAGGAAGGATTGAAACCCGGTTCCAGGGTAGCATTGAATCAGCGAACGTTCGCGGTCGTCGAAACGCTTCCAAGTTCAAAGGATCCATTCGTGCGTGGGATGGAAATCGACGAAACGCCAGACGTGTCCTATGATGATATCGGTGGTTTGAAAGACCAGATTAGGGAAATCAGGGAAACCGTGGAATTGCCCTTGACCAACCCAGAGTTATTCGAACGGATCGGTATCACCCCCCCAAAAGGTGTGCTTCTCTACGGTCCACCGGGAACGGGAAAAACCTTGCTTGCAAGAGCGGTCGCTCACGAAACCAACGCCACCTTTATCAGGATCATTGGAAGCGAGCTCGTCCAGAAGTTCATTGGCGAGGGTGCACGCCTCGTGAGGGAAATTTTCTCCATGGCCAAGGAAAAAGAACAAGCAGTCATCTTCATAGACGAGCTTGATGCCATCGGTAGCAGGCGTCTTGAAGTTGCCACCTCGGGTGATAGAGAAGTGCAACGAACCCTCATGCAACTTCTATCCGAGCTTGATGGTTTCAGCCCGCGAGGGAACATCCGCATTATTGGCGCCACTAATAGGCCGGATATCCTAGACCCCGCCCTCTTGCGACCGGGCAGGTTTGACCGGTTGATTGAATTTGGTGAACCCTACGGGGAAGAACGCCGTGAGATATTCCAGATTCACATGCGTAACATGAACGTGTCAAAGGAGGTAAAATCCCATTTCAACAGGCTGGTGGCCATGACGGAATCTGCAACAGGCGCAGATATCAAGGCAATTTGCACGGAAGCAGGCATGTTTGCCCTCAGGGATCGGCGCGAGGACGTGCTAATGGCTGATTTCGAAAAAGCCGTGGGAAAAGTCTTGAGTCAGGCATTCCAGTGTGGCGCGGGAAGCGCGATATATTCCTGAACACCCTTTTCTCCTTTTATTAATGCTTATCATCTTCTTCTTGTCATGAAACTATTTCATTGCATGAATCCACATTGAGAGCCGATTGATCAAGGTGTCATCATTGAGCAAACTGGAGGAACCATCACCGATAGACCAACGGATGCTCGTTGCCCTGGTGAGGATGCAATTTGGCGAGCCCTTCGGCGCGTGGCTGGAATCAAGCATTGATACCATGAAAGTTGAGAGATCGATGAAAACGGGAAAGATAAAATACTTGCATGGAAGCAATGGGATTTTCCTTGTCCTGCGACCAACAGATGGTTTCTTCACGCTGACCATCGATGCAGCTATACTCCTCAACGAACTGGAGGCAAACGCCATGGAAAACGGGATCACGATACTCACGGAAGTCGCATCGTTCATCAAGGATGGTAGGAATGTTTTTGCCAAGCATGTCGTGAATCCCAATCCCGGCATCCAACCGTTACAGGAACTCTACGTGTGCGATGAGGAACGGAACGTTCTTGCAGTTGGCAAGGCAATAATATCCGGAACTGAGATGGCTACCCTTTCTAGGGGGGTTGCCGTGAAAACGCGTCATGGTATCGATGCTTGAGTTGATCCGTGTGCTTTCTTTTACTAAAGGAATGTGTCAAGCCGGCTTTGCCCCTTTTGGGGGTTATGCTGCGACCTCAATCTTTGGAGGGATGGATGTGGAATATCGAGGAAATCCATGAGTTCCAAAGCATTTTGAACTGCATATCCTGAAAAATGATTGTTGAAATATATATTAACATTTGCAGCTTTCTTGGCAACCTCTTTCACCTTTTCGGTCCATTCCCTTATTTCCTCATGCTCGAAAAGGTAATCGAACCATATACTCTCCCCGAATCCATGAAATCTAATATATGATAGGTTAGGATTTGTTATTTCAAGCACAGGCGGGAGTAGGGGTTCCACCACGATGCAATAGGCGATACCTTCCTCCTTCAAAAACTGGAATATTTCATCATCCATCCATGAAAGGTGCCTGAACTCAACCACTAGCTTCTCGGGAGGATATTTTTGAATCCATTTCTTCAAGAATGCACGAAAGTACCGGAAATGCTCCCCTCTATCCTTGGAAAATGATGGAGGTAGTTGCAGGAGGTATGCGGTGATTTTAGAGTCCAATGGCTTGAATCTATTCATATATTGCTCCAATAAAGTGCCATACTTTCGCGGGTCGAGTTTCGCATCGTGGGTAATACCCTTGAATATCTTCACGGAAAACGTGAAATCATCCGGCACCTTCCTTGTCCAGCTCGCAATCACGTGCATCCGTGGAATGTGATAAAAGCTCGTGTTTAACTCGCATGTCTTGAATAGGTGAATGTAGAACTCCAACATTTTCGATTTTTTTAACCCTTTTGGATACACGGGACCCAGCCAATCATCATAACTCCAACCAGAGGTCCCGATACGGATTCCTACCATCATAAATTGCCCCGTTGAACGATGTGTCCCAATTCTCCCGTGAAATACACCAGCATGAATGCCGCGGCTTCTCGCCCGTCTTCATGGCTGGAGCTTACCACGAGTGCATCGCTGCTTCAACCGCAAGCGAGCCTGTGTCTCGCGGCAAACCGTTCGATCGCTTTTAGGAAGCGTTTCCAGCAACGATTCCCCGGTCACGGAGGGGTTCGGCAATAGGAAATCATGATCGGGGGATGGTTTTAGCACTAGATCCTCGTTGGTTCTTTTCACGGTAAACCGGTCCAGGGATTCACGAGCTAGAATACCATTCTCC
>WJJB01000295.1 GCA_014729935.1 Candidatus Bathyarchaeota archaeon
CTCCGGTTCCATTTCAATCCTTCGCATCGAGCACATCAAATTCCCCCGTTACTGTTTAGGCAGTGGTAGTTCAATTCAAGTTTGCCCTAACGATCTTTCATTCTCGGGAGAATAGCTCCAAGAGTCTCTCCTTGGTCCAAGTCGCCTTTTTCGTGTTGAACGCATCATTGATCATCGCAGATGCACTTATTGCCATCTTTCACTTGAAGGTGAACGAGGGTATGGGGAGCATACCGAGACTGCCTCCCGTACTACTCCTCGTGCAGGAAATCATCATTACTCTTCCGTTTCTCTACATGTTTGTAATGGCATGGAAGCTTTCCAAGAAAGCGGGGGATCCCAACGATGAAAAAGCACTATTATTCATTGCCATTTCTGGTTTGCTGAAATTCGGGAGTTACATGTCCATGCTCGTGAATGATTTCATTGGTTTCAGGAACCCGTGGTCCATTGGCATTTGGTCCTGTGCCTTGGCGGCTTTCATGACCTTTTACATCGGCGTGACCCGTCCAGCCATTCTTTTCAAGAAATCCACGGGCAAATGAATGCACGAATTCAAGCATGTATTCCATTCCCTTGTTTTCATGTGCAAGAACCTTGATGCAGAGCATTTCCAGTGAATCCAAGGTGATGATAATCCTCAATTAACCGATCGTATTCCATTCATATCCAATATAACTCCACTGAAGTCCATTGATTCGGGTTTGATTCAATCATGAGGATAAATTTATAAGGTTAGCCCATCTAAGGATACTTGACAGTGGGAAATTCATTCAATCGCATGATTCATTCCCTTACCAACATCAAACCGGTGATGACCGCGCACTCGTGGAAAAAGAAACTGCAAGCATTCTCAAGGTTTGGCAAAGCAGCCGTGATCACGCTTTTCATCATCATTGGCGTTGAATACGTCCTGTCACATGCCATCGGGTTCACATTCGAGAAGGCGCAGGAAATATTGTTTTTCGGGCTCATTTCATTCTTTTCCTTGGTGATGGCGATCTTGGCACTTAACATCGACCTCACGGTGAAAAACAAATGGAAAATGCTCGGAACATTCGTGCTGTGGAGCGTGGTATCATTTTTAACTGGCTTTTATGCCAGTTACTCGGCTGTTGGCTTGATCGACGAGACCGTGTTCCCGATCATAAATTTCTTGGCCAGGATATGGAAATCCTACCTGCTGTTATTCATCACGTGCGTGAACTTCATCAGTGCCAGCTTCCTTTTCCACAAGATCGCTAGGGCTATCCAGCTGGACACCATCGAATGGTTCAAGCGGGGTTTCGGGGATGATGGGGATCCACCCAAAGTATCCCTGTCCCCGGTCGCCAGGAAAATCCTCCTCGGGCTCGTATCACAACTCGTGCTGAACATTGCCATCATGTCGCTCGGGGGACCGGAAGAATTTTTCACGAAGATCTCCCTGCACTTCAAGGACCTGCTCGTGTTCCTTGGCATTCCATCATGAAACACTCACATGCACACACCCACATGTATCCAGCCACACACATTCGAAGGATGATATTCATGGAAGAAGCAAAGAAAACCGAGGAAATCAAGATATTCGTTGCCAACAAGGGAGGATGCGGTAAGACACTATTTTCCCTCGTCTCCATCCTGCACGGGTATTTCGAGGGAAAGAAGGTAGCAGCAATCGATCTCAACTTCGAAAATCCCGATACCGCCACCATCTTGCACGGCATCGTGGAGGGAAGCAAGCAAACGGAGGCGCCCGTGGTGAACGAGGGGACCCCCCTCGCATACAAGCAAGAAAAAATCAACGAAAGGTTATATGCCATCAGGCCCCACCCTCTCTATCACCACGACTTCCAAGTGCTTACTTTCCTCGATCAATTCCTGTATACCAATAACGGCAAGTTCGACTTAATCCTCATCGATACCGGGCTAAACCTAGCCAATCTCATCCCAACGGATCTCAAGGGCGAGCGGTGGCCCAGATCCCGCGCGTCCCCCACGATTTACATGATATACACATGGAGTTCAGGCTTGCGGCCGTGGGAGATGGAAGCATTCGACGAAACTATCGAAGCCATGAGAGCATTCTTTTCCCCGGATTTCGACAAGCATCATCTCATCCATGTGCTAAATCCACAGGCTTTCATCCCGAAATCCTTGAAGGCAAACCTGAAATACCTCTACCGTGCTAAGTACCAGTTCGATGGTGCCGACAAGATGGTATCGCACCTCAAGAAGCTGGGCAAGAAAAAGGGCACCTATCGCGCGGTCCCGTGGGAGACATTCCGCAAGGAAATCCTGCTGGAAGTCCGCAATGAGTTCTGGCGACGCCCCTTAGGGGAGTTTTACAAGGATGAAGTCCCAAGCATCTGGCTTGACGTGATGAATGGGTTCTTGAAAGAACACGAGGAGATCCCGACGAACGTGTTCTTCCACCCGTATGTCTACCACCAGGTGCAACTCATCGTGGACGATTTTATCATTCGTCGGGGGAAAGACTTGGAGGATATGAAAGATCTCGTAGAACCTGTGTTTGAAAACTACGTGAATTTTCACGAATTACGTGAACGCGGAAATACCATCCTTTTCGAGAATAACTCACCTGATGAAGCCGCCGCAAGCTCACCTTGATGTCATCCCATGAATCCTCCGATACGAAATAGATCTTGAACTGCATCATGTTGACCACTTTACCAAGGAGCAACGCTCCACCGGCACGGCACCAATCGATACGGGTGCCCATTGCAAGAAATCTAACCCACCAACCCACCGACCTTTCCCACGAGCTCATACCTCACTCCTTTTTCATCCGTGGTCACTTGGTGTCGTGCCGTTTTTCCAACGATGAATTTGGCAGGGTACCAAGTATACTTGATGGACAACCCGTGTAATCAACTCCGTTCAAGGAGCCAACAAGAAGCCATAGCGATGACGCGGATACCCGTGGACCATAGAAGAGACACGGGGTGTGAAAAAGAATGCGGCAGACGGAATCGCGCGATAGAAAGCAAGGTTCAACGCTCCCTGTTTGCGTTCAATCCTTCTCCAAGATCAGCAACGCAAGGTGCGCCTCTCCCAACAGGCACGCATGAATCACCCGCCAGCCATCACCGAAGTGCGCGTTCAGGTCTTCGATCTAGGCAATCATGCCACGTCTCAGTTAGACATGCTCTTCCCAATATACTTGTTATTAAAAATGCACAGCGCTTTCTCCATCATGGTTCACCCACTCTTCTACACGAGGGCTTGAATGGAATGGCATTCAAAAGCCTTTCGTGGTGGAATGAACCGCATCTACTCTATTACCATGCAAGGTTGAACTACCGCGGTGAAGGACGTTCGCAATCCCGGGCTATTTTTGCACCTGCCCCGTGTTGGCAATCTCGCATCTACCGCACCCGAGCCCGCGGCACGTGAAACAAGATTTATATCCCGCGAGATGCTATTGATCCCACCCGCCCGCGCGGGACTGATCGCCAACGTAGCTTAGCCCGGGAGTGCCACAGGCGCAAGGCAGGTGGTGCCCGAGAGCGCTAGACTGAAGATCTAGTTGTCGAGAGTTCAATTCTCTCCGTTGGCACTTCTTCTCTCCTCTCACCGCCAAAGAAATTCGAGCACTGATCCCTTCATTCTTATCAAGTTACCACGAATGGATTTCATTCCAAGGACAACAATTCCCATGCTTACCACTGATGGGTGACAAATATCGGTCTCGACTTTTTTCATATCCCCGTCCCGCGTGATCTATCACGTGAGCGCGGGCAAATGTCGTCCACGCCCGTTGGTCACATCTAGCGTGTACGTCATATCGAAACACACAAAAAAATGCCGTTCCTATATCAACACGACAACGGGTAACAACAATCATGGAAGACGATGAAGAGATCCCCTGCCCAAACTGTGGCTCGCCATTCCCACTAGAATTCCGGAAACGGCTTTCAGCGGGAAAGAAGGTAACATGCGAGGCATGCGGTGTGCTCATTGTCCCGAAGATCAAAACATCATCCGGGAACAGGGACGCACCCATCCGATCCTACCGGTTCGGCAGCGGTCAAGGTGATGAATCTCTAGGCAGGATTTCACATCAGAAGGAACCAGCGGGAGCGCTATCCCGTCCCGGGGGGGTGTCCCAGCCACCGGCTTCATCTAGTGGGTCCTCGCGTGGGTTATCAGATGGACCATCACCAAGGCCATCACGAGAATCCCCTTCTTCATCAAGTTCACCGCAAGATGAATCAGGATATCCCATGCCTGACGACGCATGGCATTCCACGACAGGAAAAGATTCCAGGCGGCATACCAGGGGTGTCAACACTTGGCACCATGATAACTTCAATAAATGGAAGGATCGTGGGCATGTTCGACAAAAGACTCCCCGCGGTTCTCGCAGGCATCAATCAAGCCGTGAATCCAAGCAGGACCCGCAAAACGCTCCCGCATCAAGCGGTGGGCATCAAGAGCACGGGAACGCTCCATCTCCAAGTGAGCACGTTCCCCGGTTAACCAGCCTCAGGTACAGGATAACCAAGTATAATGAAATTTCCTTCATAGCCACGAAGGTGTTGGTAGCAATCGCACTTATCGGGTCAAGTTTCCTGTTCATCATGCAAGAAATCGTGTTTTTCACGAATTGGAGTGCGTTTGGAGAATATGTGTCCAGGATGGTCCCGCCGATCATCGCTGCGGGCGTGTTGCTCAAGCTAGAAGTTTCCAGGTACCACCCAAGAATTGCCAAGGGAGAATACCGGTTCTATGGCATCGACATAATCGTGGGTGGCATCGTGGGTTGCATTGCTTGGGGTATAGGCGTCCTTGCCATCATCAAGGGCATTTTCGTGATGAATTGGATGAAGAAGGAGCAACTGATCAAGAAACGGACGAAAAGTATCCGCCTTGTCGAATGGATCCATGGGTTAGATGAAAGCGCGGGGATTTTCGTTGGCGTGATCACTTGTATCGCATTTGGAACGTTCATCACGAATTTTGGAAACTTTGAGAACAACGCCAGCGCAGCCGCGGTACTTTTCCCGGCGATATTTGGCATCCTGTCTTACTTTGGAGACGCCCGGCAGGTATCTCCGATGGTTCGGGACTATAATTTCAAGGACCTCGGGGGAAAATCCCTCGTCTTCAGTATCTTTGGCTTGATCTGCTTCGGGTCCGGCACGTGGATGGTCATCAAGTCATTTCTCATCATGGAGCTGGAGGATGAACAAAGGAAGGTCCGCCAGCAACACGCGTCCCACGGGGAACAAGTAAAAGGCACCATGGGAAGTGAACGCCAAGCGTGGGAAGGACAAGAGAACCGAGATGAACCACCCACCCAACCAGCAAAGTTAGCAGCGTCCACTGGCATGGCTCCTGAATCGAGTGGAGATGCAACCCTTCCCGGATTCCCGCTTCCAAGCTTCAGGTTTGGAGCTGTAATGCCTGCAAAAAAATCACCCGGAGAATCCAACAAGGGAAATGATAAAGATTCCCCCGTAAAGCCAAGTAAAGTTGCAGGAGAAGACGCAGGACAACCTAGGAAACCCGACCATGCTGCGGAATTACCAGGTATCGGCCTTCCACAACCAAGCTTGGATACATTTAAACCCGGCACCCATCAACAACCGGCTCCAAGGCCACGCCGCAGCCAAGAGCGTGAACAGGGGAGACGAGCAAGCCATGAACCCGGGGATATACCCGTTGAAGCATCACCACGTGACCGTGATTCCTTCACCCCATCACGGGTGGACCATCCACCCCGGGAATGGCAATCATCACGGCATGCATCAACAGGACAACATGAACAACCAAATCTCCCGGGAAAACCAACGGATGGGAACGGTAGTGGAGCTCCCCCCCCTCCTTCAAACCCACCGTCAGGAGTTTCGCGAGGACCAGCATACCTCCAGCGGCAATTCGCGGTGCTTACCCCACGTGCAAGGAGAAGGCTCAGGAGGTTAAAGAAGCTGGATATCACGGATGAAGAGTTGGAGATGATCATCGAGGAACTTGTCTTCCATCCTGAGTTCGAGCAACTGGAGATAATCGACGAGTATGTGAGGCTTCACGGCAAGGACGAGCTCTCCCCAAAGCATGTTCGGATCATCAAGCACATGAACTACCCGGATGAGCTCAAGGAATGGATCTTCTCCCAGGTCAAGGAGATGCCAGAGGAAGATATCGATGATTTCCTCACTGGACTCGTGAATTCAGAACCACCGGCAACCAATTAACACGCTAGAGTGAACATCACATGGCACTTCGGGAACGAAAGCGACCTAGAAAGGACGACTCTAGCGAAAGCGATGGAGATCAACAGGACGCGGGGAGTCCCGGGTTGCAGGAAACCAAGTCCCTGCAAGAAGTGGTGAAACGGCGAGAGAAGGGATCAGCCAACCCACGCACGTTGGCAAGCATGGCTGAACGGGCTGGTAACCAAAAGCGTGGTGAGACAGCAGGCAAACCCACGAATCAAGATGGAAGCAATAAATCCGCCAAATCGATGGGAACTGATAAGCCAACCGTGGAGAAATCCCCCACGAGCCCTAGC
>WJJB01000296.1 GCA_014729935.1 Candidatus Bathyarchaeota archaeon
GGCACCGGCAGCGCCGATCGCGCCAACAGCACCCCCAATAGCGCCGAAACCATCAACGGCTGCACCACGAGCACCCAAGGCACCAGCTGCACCACCTAGGGCACCTGCAACTCCCAAACCCGCTCCCGCTGCCCCAGCTAAGCCACGTACACCAGAGGAGCAAGCAGCATATTTTGAAGCTAAAGTGCAACAGTTGCTTCACGGCCGTCAAAACGAGCTTGCCTTGGTCTACAAGTTATTCGAGTATCCAAAGAAAGCGTTACTCGGTTTCAGCGAGGATTGGGTCGCTCAGCAACTTGGCATCTCCGATGATGCAGCAGTCGAGATCATCAAGAACCTGCGCACGTTTAATGTCGTCAAATTGGGTCCAACAGGATTGAATTTCATCATTAACACCAATCTCTAAATTTTTTCTTTTTCTCGCCTGTTGCAAGACCATGTTTCTTCCCATCACGACGAGGGATTGACGAGTGCTAATTAAACCTGAACCACTCCCCATGACGTGACGAACGAGGCATTTTGGGCGAAAGGTTATAAGCCCTCGAAGCTTGTCGTGACGCGAACGCGTGAGCCAGCTTCCTCATTCCCGCTTGATTTCATTCCTATTTTCCCGGAATCCCCCGTGATTGGAAGCCTATTGGGAATCTTGCGGTAATCCCACCGGGTGTTTAATTAGGATGGTAACGGGAAGGATTTCGGTTCCATGCGAGTTCAACCAGTGATTGTTCATGAATGAACCAGTGGAGAATCTTGATGGGAAGTTGGACCTGAGTCGACCAACTGGATTCAGGGATCTCATGCCTGCAGACATGAGGCAATATCGTCAAGTGGAAACCAAGATCCGCCAGGTCATCGAGGGATTCGGTTTCGAGGAGATAAGGACGCCAATGGTGGAATTCCTCGACCTCTTCCTTGTCCGGTCGGGTGAGAAATTCAAGGAAGATTCGTTCACCTTCACGGTGCCAACTGCGAGGAATGATGATGCGAGCGAGGAGGACCGAAAGCTCTTGGTCCTGAGACCCGAATTCACGGCTGGGGTCTGCAGGTTTTTCATCCAGAATCACATTTCCAGGGATCCTAAACCCGTGAAGATTTATTACATCGGCCCTTGTTTCCGGTATGATAAACCGGCACCTGGCAGGTACCGGGAATTCGTGCAAGTTGGCGTGGAGATCCTTGGGGCTCGAGGCGCAGCGGCAGATGCAGAAGTCTTGATCGTTGCTATGAAAACCGCCTTGGCAGCAGGAATACAAGATGCAATCCTCCGGATCAACGATCTTAACATCCTCCGTGCTTTATTGAAAGATTTTGCCATCAAAGATCGACATCAAGACGAAATCATTGCCCTTATGGACAAAGCAAACGGTGACACGATCAAGGCAACCTTGGGCGTGATCGATGCCGATCCCGCTTCCATCAGGGATGAATTGGATAGAGGATTGGATCAGTTGGGTGTAAATGCTGCCTTGTCCAAGATATTGCAAGAATTTCTTTCTCTGGATGGTGCATTCAAGCAGGTATCCACCAAGGCAAGACAAATACTTGAATCATGCCCGTTAGCCATGAATGCCTTGGATGAGACCCCCTTGGGGGAAATTGAAGGCATCCTGCAATCGACAGGCATCGATTCCTTCAAGATCGATCTTTCATTGGCAAGGGGCTTGGATTATTACACGGGTGTCGTGTTCGAGATAGATTCTCCTTGCCTCGGGAAGCAAAAGCAAGTCTGCGGAGGTGGCAGGTACGATAATCTCGTGGCAGAATTCGGTGGAGAAGATATACCCGCGACGGGATTTGCGCTGGGCTTGGACAGGTACATCCTGGCGGCACGAGAGCATGGTTCATTTGATGAAGGCATTCTTGAAAAGCGTGCATTCGTGTTCCTTTATTGCTTCCATGATGCATTACTACCAAACCTGTTCAAGATACAAGAACGGTTCATTTCGGCTGGAATCCCAAGCGAGATCAATCTCATGGGAGGTAAGGTGCGGCGGGCATTATCGTTCGCATCAAAGAAGGCATTTGATTTCGCGATCATCTTGGGAGATAAGGAAGCAGAGCAAGACATGGTAACCGTGAAAGATTTGAAGACAGGAGACCAAGAACTGTTGAACGTGACGGCTGCACTTGATTTCGTGAATTCTCGCATTGATAACCAGCATGCTTAAGTCCCGGGGTGTTGTTCCTACAATGATGTTCGAACCTGGTGGTTCTGGTGGCAATTTCAAGACCTGCGAGGAATGCGGGTACAAGATGGCACCTCCATATCCTGGCAAGTGTCCCAAATGTGGATTCATGCTGACCGGTGTCGGGTACAAGCTCGACAAGGAATCTAAAGATCAACAATTCGATGAAGAAAAGGATAGAAAGCGAAGAAAGCGAGAGAAATTCATTCCCGCTGATCCTGGTGTCGATTTTAGCTATCGAATTGAAAGAAAAATGGAAAATGCTCGCCGGGAACGAAAAAGGGAAGAAAGGGAAAAAAGGCAACAAGCCATAGAGAAACGCCAGACCACGGATATCTTCAATCTCATTTTCCTTAGCGAGCGTGGTGATTAC
>WJJB01000297.1 GCA_014729935.1 Candidatus Bathyarchaeota archaeon
GGCTTTCCCGACCCGGGATCGCCTTCGGGAGTGAACGACCTTGACCAAGCCGGCATCCATGGTTACCGAAAGGGCTTTTCCAGTTGGTTTCGTGATCAAGTGCGCCGACGCGGGAGCTGAAAACACGGCATCCCGTTTTGGTTTCACGATCAGGATTGGATATTTCATGGTTATCCTGGTACCATCAGTTAACATCCCGTACCGTTCATTATATTCCCCAAGATCCACGTGCAACATCCGCTGTGCATCGAGATCTCCCGCATCACCGTCGATGGAGATATCGAAATCATCGATTTCTTCTTCCCCGATCATGATTGTAATATCATTTTTATCGGGCACGCTGAATTGAACGGGGATAGTGTCCTCGATGTGAATCTTTTCAACGAGGCAATCGCCACGGGTCATGATGGATATCGAAGCATCAAGCGTGGCATCCCGGTAGCTATCGACCTCGTATGAATCGAAGGTTTTCTCGCCTTCCAACGAGAGTATGCGCAGCTCGTAAGCCTCGATGACCTTGCTTACCGACAGGGATCTCCCCACCTCGGCGAGAACCGTGTAAAGGATTTTCTCGCTGAAGGTTGGCTCATCCTCGCTGTCGAGGTCCCAAGGTTCAGATTTCCAGTTTGCGCCCGGTTGCAGCAGGACATTCGGTTCCATGGAAATGGTCTCGTACTCGGTATTCTCGTCCCCAGAGGTTACCTCCACCCGTTGCAAGAGCATGGGGAACTCGGAGCGGTTCCGGAACACGAATTCACAATCCCAGACATCGGGCTCGGTCTCCCTCTCGTCCCTGTCAACGAAATAGATTTGATTGCTCAACCCATCAATGAACGTGGGCTCAATGCCACTGAGCGTTGCATCTTCAAGGTTATATTCCACGGTGATCTCGCCGCTGGAAATAGACTTGATTTCCACCGGGAATACCTTGAATTCGAGCCCGAGAGATCGTTCCTCGGCGGGGGGCAATTCATCCACCTCCCAAAGGATGCTCCCATCATCTTGGATGGTGGCGCCAGATGAATCAGATGCAAACCGCATCTCCTTGAACTCTTCAGGGATGACCTTCTCTATCCTGATGTTCTTGAGGGTGACGTCTCCAGTGTTCCTTACATTCAGGTGTAAGGTGGTATCTTGCCCATCGCTTTCAGGATCATAGATGAAGATCTCGCTGGTTTCTTCAATGCTTGGATTCGTGTCGATTACTTCTTCCACGTCAAGCAGGAATTCCTGGTTTTCTGGTATTTCCACTTGGTATTCCCGCATTGTGCTTTCCTGGGGGTCCAGTTCGGCAATATGCAGGTCCGTTTCCTCCAAGCTTGTCTTCTCGATGCCATCAACCGTGATATCAATATCCCAGACCACGTCCCTTTCTCCTTGGTTTTCGATATTGATGCTCCCCGTGACCATGGAATCCATGATCTCGTTTTCACGGTTGGTTTGCAGGCTCATTTTCTCGGCAATTCTTACCTTGTAAGGGCTCTGGATATCCATACCCTCCCTATATTCCTTGCTTGGAGCGCTGCTATCGTAGGCACCTTCAATCGGTTCGGTGTTGCTAGCAGGAACGGGTGCGGTGGATGTTCCTGTAGTGGGATACCCCACGTTCTCGAGATCCACCCCGCCTCCGATGATCTCCCCCTTGATACCTTCATCACGCGCGATATTTTCGAAGAACCCGTGAAGTTCAAAGGAGACATCTTGGCTGATCGTTTCGGAACGATCCTTTTTCTTGCCAAACAAGTCCTTGACCAAGTCTGCACTTTCCTTGCTAATGTTTGCTAATTGATCACTATATCTTTTCTCGATTTCCTTCCCCTTGATATTGGAATCGACCCTGAGCTCCTCCCAATGTAGCTCCACTGTGCCAACATCCAATACCCAACGCTTTTCCGGGTGGGTTGCCATGATGTATTAACCTCCCCCATGTCATGATGGGATCAAGAAAGTGATGGTTGGATATGGCTTTTAAATTTAATTGTCGAGATCATTCTCGTGTTTGCACTTGCCCTTTCGGGCGGGAAAAAAGGTGGAATTGTCACTAAGCTCGATGCATTCATGGTCTCGTGCCTGCAAGGATAGAGAAGGCATTTGCAAGGCTTATTCAATGAGGCAGGAAAGAAGCTGGTGAGCAAGGCCAAGTGCCTCCTTGGTCGTGAGGAAGAGATGCACGGTTGGTCGTGTTCCGATGGAAACCTTTACTTTTCCCACGCTTGCAGGACTGGTCGATATATCCTTCATCTGGGCGATGATGGTGCCAGATGCAGGGTCGGTAGTGGTCGGATTGCCGGGGGGTTGACGGGGTGAACTGGATGCCATGTTTTGAGGCCCTGATGAATGCACACTTCTGACCGTATTTCTTGTAGTGGGATTATTTTTCGTCTTCTTTCTCAAGGTAGTCCAATACGGGCACTCACCTTTGTTAATCAGGAATCCTTCACTATTCACGTGCGCCGGCATCATCTTCCCGGATTTCGGATTCTTGATTCGAAAGTTCCAAGTTTTGTAATACCCACATTTTTCGCATTTTCCAGCATTAATCGTGAGCTTTCTAGACGTGTCAATGGGAAGGTCGGTTGATTGATTCGTTTCTTGGTTGAATACGGTTGTCATGATGAGATCCGCACCATAAATGGTATATCGCGAGCGTATAAAAAACACGATAGAGTTGTGAATTTCTAAAACGTGCACCCCGGGGTTGCAGGATCCCGACACATTCCCGTGGTGGGCGAGGGTTCAGTTGGCAATGATCTATTGTGTCAAGAGATGCTCGGGCGCTCACTTGCAGGATCGCCGCACCCTACGCGCTGGGCGTAGGTTTTCCGGCTTTTTTCCATTTAAATCGATCCGGCACTCCATTGACTCGATTAGAATGGTCACTCCTAGATACCGGGATCTTCCAAGAGTTACTTCACTTCGATTTCCCACCCGGTGTGCTGTCTGCGGAAGGGAGTTCAAGGTACATGTATCTAAGTCTGAAATGGAGAATGCAAAAGCATATCCATTCCCCCATATCATCTTGCACGGGAATCCCATTCACGCACATATCGTGTACGTTGATAAACATGGAAGCGTGCGAGGTGGTG
Source organism: Candidatus Bathyarchaeota archaeon (assembly GCA_014729935.1). Classification (GTDB taxonomy): domain Archaea; phylum Asgardarchaeota; class Lokiarchaeia; order Sigyniarchaeales; family Sigyniarchaeaceae; genus WJJB01. The sequence continues at coordinate 3,087 of WJJB01000297.1, forward strand.
GGTCATCTACCAGCTTGCAAATAGATAAAACATCAGCAACCTTCCAAGAACTCGTGAAATGGTGGACGATGGATTTCAGTGCCATTGGGTCCATCCCGGTTCTTCCATCCATTTCGCGGGACCCGGGGAGTGATGAATCGTGGTGAAACTCCAGGATTTTCTCAATGGACACATACCGATTGGTTTGATACACTTATTCGGGAAGGCAGGGGCAGGAAAAACCACCATGGCACTTGCTGCAGCAACGGCATGCACGTCCCGGGGCGAGCAGGTTGCTTGGATTGACACAACCGGGGGGTTTTCCAAGCGACGGTTCATGGCATTGGGTCGATCCGATTCAATGGCATCACTGGTATATGCCAAGGCGCGAAATGGCTACCGGTTCGATACCGTGATATCCAAGGTAATGGAGAAAGCGATCGAGTGGCGATTGCGCTTGCTGGTCATCGACACGATTCACGGAGCCATCGAGGATGGAATACGGGATGTTGATCACGACACCATGCACCGGGCTTGGATGCTGGTCGTGGATGTGATGTCCAGGCTGTTCATGTTAACCACCATCCACCCGGTATCGATCATCCTGACCAATACGATGGGATTCAAGCCAAGCAGCGGTGGGGCAAGACCAACCGGTGAAAACATCATCGGCCATTTCGAGACCCGTGATGTGCTCTTGGACAAGCCAGATCTCGCACCCGGAACGCGAACGGCGATTCAATACTTGGCAACTGATGACAAGAAGTCGTTCAGGATCGTGGATCGCGGGATTGAAGTAATTGATTAATTCCTTTTCCAAGCAGGGGTCACGCAAGAATCCAGGGAGGAGGGATGGCGCCCTCCCACGTGCTCCCGAGGGCGCTGGCTTCCCATGCTAGGATGGGTGGGACATCCCGCCCTTTTATCCGTCTTGCGAGAGAAAACCCGCCTCTTTAGTTTAGGGCGTGGTAGTTAATATAATGCCCCCCAATGAAGTACCATGGGAGGTTGCCATTCCCTGGCTTGGAACCCATGGAATGAAACGCGCTACACCGCGAGTTGCTTCGACCATGCATCTCCTTGGGTGATTTCACGCGATACCTGGATGCCTTTGCAACTTTCACGGAGGGGAAGGGATGCACGATCCAGTGCGAGTTCCAGGGCGCCGTCGAAGAACCCAGCAACAAGATGGCATTCCGAAATAGGACGTACCTCGGGCTCGTGTAGCCTTCATGATCCGAGGGCACCGCTAGATCACCTCCCTCATGCCATCAAGAAATAAGGGAATTTCCTCCTTGTTAAACCCAAGAAATGCAAGGGGCTGGTTTTCTTCGCAAGAAAGGATAAAAGAATGGCATCCTTCCCCTTATAGATACCGGGCATTCCCCCATGGAACCGGGGTGTGGAATCCACAAATAAGAAGGTTGACCCATGCGTGACACTTGAATCGAGACGGCAAGCCACGGAAAAGGCACCGATGGCTTTCAAGCATTTTTACTTGATAGGCATCACCTGCTTCCTTCGCACGTTTGTTGGTACATTTATCGGAACAGGCATGCCTATATTCATCCTTGAAAATTGGAACTCAAACTTGTTCTCTGGCTTGTCCCTGGCATCACTCTCGCTAACCTACACGTTCTCTGCAATATTCTTCGGTGGCTTATCGGATATAATAGGTCGCAGGAAGTCGGTCATCATCAGCCTTGTTGGAAACTTTGCATCGACGGTTGGGTTTTGCATCGTGCAGGTATTCGTGAAACAAGGAGCCACCATGACCTTGCTCGTGGTAATATTACTTCTCAGGGCAAACGAGGGGTTATTCAATGGCTTCTTCTGGCCAGTCCTGCAATCCAGCATTCCAGAGATCTCCATCAAGCACGTAGGCGAAGGGAATCCCGTGAAGGTGGAGGCAACCACCAAGCAAGGCATTTCCATCTTCAACATTGGCTGGAATTCGGGTATCTTGGCAGGGGGGCTTGCATTATCGACATTATTATTCTTTGATTTGCTCGATGTCGCATTGGTCGCACCGGCAATCCTGAATGGCGGCAATCTCGCGCTCTTGATAGTGTTCATGCGGGAACCGGTCGAAAATCGAAAGGAGCAAAGGAACCGCGCATTGGCGGTCCGCAAGCAAGCCCAAGAAGATCCATCCCCCGAAGCAGAGCGACACCGGGTCAAGTCTAGGAAAACCAGGTTATCGACTATCATCCTCGGGATCGGGATCATTTGCGTGTTCGCATTGCAGATGGGTGGATACACGACTACCACCACCAACTATTTCAAGTCCGTGTACCAGGAGGAGTGGCTCGGTGTTCTCGATGCGTTGCGCTTGTCATTCCAGCTGGTAGGTAGTAGTAAGCTCTTGCTTCCCTCGAGGCATCGCCAAGTGGAATTGGCATTGATCTCCTGCGGGATAGCGGGTCTTGGTATACTCATGGCCTTTGCAGTCCCATCTCTCGTGACTTGGCCGTTCTTTATCCTTTTCCCGGTTCTTGGCTTACTTCTGGGCATGGTTTACGCGGCATGCATTGAACTGGTGTCATCGAGCGCCGCCGAGGACAAGCGTGGCTCCATGATGGGGTTCTTCGAGGCGAGTATCGGTATCGGTTTCTTCGTTGGACCCACCGTGGCAGGAATCATTACCGATTCCATCACTTACATGCTTTCATTTTTGTTTATTGGGGTGCTCACCAGTGGCATGGCATTATCGTGTTATGGCATGTACCTGCTCGTGAAACGCGTGAAAATGGCGAAGCCGAAATGAAGATGAAGGTGAAATTTATCCGTTTTTGCGAAAGAAACCCGCCCCTGAATGGGCGGGATGAATTTCGCCTTTTATTTAGAAAATCGCGGGTCCCGCTCTCTTTTTTAA
>WJJB01000298.1 GCA_014729935.1 Candidatus Bathyarchaeota archaeon
AGACTATTCACCTCCACCAATCGCCCCCTTGCAGGAGTCTTCCTGGCTGTAGTGAATGGTCCTTTCAAGCTAGTCGTGCTGTTCTTGTTCAGCCGGGCAGGATTTTCTTGGGAAGCCATCATCATCTCCCTTTTCTTGCAGCGCATCTTCTCTATTTGCGTCCAAATGACCTATTTCCACGTGAAGATCCTGAAGATCCCTTTCAAGGATAGCGGATTCCTGTGGCAAACCTTCGCGGCACCAATACTCGCCGGCGCTATCACTTGGGGATTGATGATAGCGCTTGATTCATTGATATTCACCCCGCTTCTCGCTTGGTCTGGCATAGTCGCGGGAATCTTGATATTACTTTTCTCGCTTTTTATATTCCCGATGTTCATTTATTCTCCCATCTTTGCATTGATGGGGGGGCTTGGACGTCATTCCCTTGATCAATTGAAGCAAGCAATACCCTTGTGCGGACCTAGCAAGTTCGTGCTCAAGGGTACGATTCGTGCCGTGGAAATCGTTACCAGGATCCCCTCGCTCTATGATCGCTTTCCCCTACCGCTCCATGATGCATACGAGCGTGAACGGCGCGAGATCATGCAAAGTGCAAGAAATGAGGTAGCATGATTTCTAGGTTGAACTCTTACTTGAAAACAGGATTGAGTTTCCTTGCCGATAAGTCCAAAGTTATTCCCTTCATGTAGATTGCATTCAACAAAGGTCAGGGCGGTTCCAGTAGGCGTGAAGAAAGTCGAGGCCGTTACTGGTAATGATGAAATCCCCACTATCATCAAGTTCGATGAATCCAAGATCAACAAGGTTTTGAACCCTCCCGTCCAAGCAAGAGCTTGGTAACTGGGTGATCACCTGCAAGTCGATGATATCGCCAGCGTCAAGGAGCAATCCTTCAAGAATGGTAATACCCGTTTCTCCCAGCAAAAGGTACATCCCGGGAACATCGAGACACGGTTCCATCATGGGAGAGCTTTCCCACGACGACATTAAAGTTTTCTTAATAAATTATAGGCGCGTTGGGATGGAAGGATGAATATAATAGAGATTTCTTTCGCAAAATAGATAAATTCCTCCAATTCAAGGGATTGCATGGGATCAAGAATGCATGGAATACCACGGAAATTGCAATCAGGGCGCGAGGCATGTGTACCCGGAAAGGAAGATGGATTGGCTGGATTGATGAAATTGGGAATCCTTGCCATGGCTCCCTTGATTTTTTTCATTGTTTCCATCAAGCTGTTCCCCATTCTATACTGGGCATTCGAGGTGGTGGAAGAACCTACCCAGAAGAATATTTACCTCTATTTGGCATCGGTTGCTCTCTTCCTTGGTTCATCCATTGGATGGGGTGCCTTTTCAACCATACCCAAGAAGCCACGATATTTGCCATTCCTCTCGATAGCGTGGTTGCTATTGTCCATCTTTTCGTTCTTCTATTTACTTTCCATTAATTTGGAATTCTATCCGTTCACGTGGTACCAGGTCACCCTCTTCCATTTTATCATGGTAACCACGCCGATTGCATTCATCGGCGCTATCCACGTTGCGGCAGAGATCTATGGCAAAACGGTTCTCAAGCACTTGCACCGTGCGATGGCTTGGAGTGCGATCGGCTTGTTATTCGTGTACCTGATGGAAATCACGTGGTGGGGGTATTTTATGATTCCGCTCGTCGTTGCTCCACTTCTTCTCTCGGTTGCTTCAACCGCCCCGTCCATAATTCAGGGGTTGCTCTCCTGGAAAGGTAGCACGAAATCACCCGCGTCGCAAAACGCCCCCGTGGCTTTCCCTGGGATAACTATATTCATTACCAACGCCATCCTACTACTGGATGGATTATTTTCCAAGGAATCATCGAAATGGGCGACAGATGGAGCAATTGCCACTGTTGGCATCATCATCTTTACTCTCCTGTCATGGATAATCTACCAGGCACGCCAATGGAACGAGATGATGGCTTTGAGCTTGTTTGCAGGCTCCCTCCTGACAGTGTTGAATGTGCTATTACCGCTGTTCTTCAATAGCCCTGGCGGGTACCCAATTTACCAATTTCTAGTTGGTTTTGGATTGGGAACCGGCTTGATGCACTTGATAACGGTTCTGGTGGCAGGAACGGGATGGCGAAAGCGTGGCATGCATGCGGGTGTGATCATGATGATTTGCTTCGTGGTGATCGGCATCATGTCCGTCATGGAACCACTTCTCGGGGAGGCGGGGGTAATTGGAACAGGTATCGAGTCCGTCAAGCTCACTGCCAAGCTCGTGCTCTTGGTATTAGTCATAATTTCTCTAGTACCGATTATAATTGCAAAGATTAAGCACCCACAAACAATCGATGATTGGCCCGAGTGGAATACGGGTTTTACATGCCATGGTTGTTTGAAACATAACGTGGATGTAACATTTTTCAGCAGGCATTTCAGGCGATGCAAGAAATGCTACCCAAAATTCAAGAAGCGCGTTGCAATTATCTTGCTATTATTATCCTGCGGTATCCTTGCGGGAGGGATGGCATTATTGGTGATGAGTTTCACGGGAAATGGCATTTACCATTATTACTCGATACCTTTGTTCATGGTGGGAGTCATCTTGGTTCTCATTGATATTCGCTGGTTCAAGAAGGAGCCAGTGTCGAGGGCACGTGCGTGGCGTCTTGAGCGATTCCACGCTTGGGAAAAAAACATGCTGGCATCCAAGAAGAATAGCATGAAGGAGGATGCCGTGGAAGGTGGGGGAATTCAATGAAGCGAAATGCGGGATACCGGTTCTCTACCATGATGCTTGCCACCGTGCTAGTGTCCTGTGGGTTCCCGATGATCATGCAGCCTACCAGAGCGGCAGTTAACGAGATTCGGCTGGAAATCGACGATATAATTCGCCAAAAACCGCTATCAACAAATGATAGCACGTTTGGCGTCTGTTATCTTCCACCAGATCCTTCGAGGACGCATGCACGTGGATTAAACTGGCGCAGGATCGATTGTCACTGGTCTACGGTTGAACCATCAGATGATGCTTGGACTTGGGGTTCCTATGATGCTGACGTGCAGCAATCCGAGGCAAATAACATCTATCAAATTGTTTTGTTGTGTTACGGGAATGATGCCATCACGGGTGCCGGGGGAAAATATGTTCCCCCTGCATTCTTGGATGAATGGGGAGAATACGTGAGTGAAGTCGTGCGACGCTATCGTGGAAATGAAACCATCATCGCCTACGAGGTGTGGAACGAGGCAAATGTGGAAGGATTTTGGAAGGGATCTGCAGAGGATTATGCAAGGCTCCTTATCAAGTCCTCCGAGGTCATTCGGAGCGAGGATCCCGATGCACTCATCCTTTGCACGGGTACCGCATCCAGCCTGCAATCGAACCTGGGTCCCAACGAAGTTTTTTACTCCCGGCTTTTGGAGTGGAACCAATCCCACCTGGAATTCAAGGGAAAGATAGATTTCGACGTGTATAACGTCCATGCTTACCTTAATAATCCCATGCAGTATCGTGAATTGATACGCCGGCAAAAGCAAGTATGCAGGGAATACAACTTTCCGTGGCGACCGGATCCCGATTCCCCTCGCTTTCAAGACAGGTTTTCCCGGATATGGGTCACTGAAATCGGTTTCGGTGGGAACTCCTCTTCCCCGAGAGAATTGAATCGACAGCAACAAAAGACAATAAAGGCAGCAACAATTGGGTATTTCGAAAACTTGGGACATCATCTCATATACCAATGGAAATGGGATGAGACATGGGTGATTGAAGGAAAGCCGGTCATGGATGCAATAGCCACCACCTTTCCCATATGGAAAAACAGCACGCCATTTGAATCATTCAGCCACGTGAACGATTTTCCATTCAAGTACAATCCATTCAATCTTTTTGCAGCCAGGACGCATGATGGATTGCTTGCCATTGCGTATTGGGACCAGCAAGAACAGGGATACAAGTTCGATGTTTCTCTCGATGCCATCATTTCGAGCGTTGATAAGATCGTCTTGCCCAATTTCACGTGGCCGTATAGTGAATTTAGCAATCCAGCAGGCATGTCAAACGACCGAGGCAGGATCCAAGATATAGTAGTGGAGCACGATTTCCAAATGCTTCTCGTTAATAGTAGCACAATGGTTGATTCTATAATCATCACCACGCACCTGAATGCTCGTGCCGTGGTGATCTATTACCTGATACCTGGATTACTTGTCGTGGTCATGGGAATGATCGTGGCACGTCTCGTGAGACGAATGAAGATAGATGCGCCCCGGGAGGCGATAAAAGATCAAGCATGATTTTGATAGCAGGACCCAGGGAATCATGGATGAGGCATTTGGCTCCCTGCCCATGGTCCGTTGGCAGGATTGGCTGCATATAGATTCGCGGGAACTTTACCTTGATGCAATATGTGATAATCTTGGTATTGATGATCCCGGTATACTAGGCGATAAACATCATGAACAGGACCAAGGCGAGGGCAAAATGGCAGTGGATCCCATGCAATACATCTCGAATTGCGACGTGGGCGATCCTATCGTGTTGTGCCACACTTCTGGCACGTCCACGGGGTCGCTCTCGGGGATCAAGTGGTATCCAAGGGAAATTAGCGACGTGAAGCAATCTTGGTCTCCAGGAATGCAAGCCATATTTGGATCCAGCGGCATGGCGGTCTCATCGGGAACTCCAGTTATCTTGGTGCCCTCCAGATTGAAAATAGACGGTACAAAGATAGTGGAACGGAAAACCATCACCATGCTTTACTCGGCTGAATTCTCGCAACGATTGGTGATATCACTCTTCAATCCAAAAGAATTCTTGCTAGATCAATACAAGAATGCATTTTCACCCAAGTTATTATCGTCATTGTGCTCGCTGGAACAAATTTCCGTGGTTTCCGCCCCTTCAGCGACCATGATCGGGTGGAGCAAGCAAGGGCGGATAAAGCGAGCCTTGAAAAAAGCCATCGAGAAGAACATGGGGATCCTAGATGATGAAACTAGCGCATTCATGGACTGGGTGAGAAAGATTGGACCCGAAGAAGCATCACGGGAGATCAGGCAAAAGATCGCTTGCAAGATGCGTCACGCAACCTTGATCTTTAGCACAACAGGATTTTCACCTGAGAAATGGAATATCATTCATGAATTCATGGGTTGGGAGACAGGTGCAGAGAATTTCACCAACTTGTACGTGAGCAGTGAAACCGGTCCCTTTTGCGCCAGCATTGACAAGGAAAAGATCCTCACGAATGATCCCAATCACATGGTTGTTTTCCCATTGATACATCCATCGATAAGGACGGTTGATGGATCCATTCATCCATTCCACCATCTTCCCCCAGGGCCAACTTGCGGGGTGTTGATCATAACGGTACCTTCCAAGGGCAGGATGTTACATGATATTGACACTGGAGATTGGGTGAATGTTATTGCCTGTGATCCCTTGCCAATTCTCGATGGCAATATCATGCGACAGGAGTTCCCCCTCAAGCAGGATGCATCAAAATTCCTTCCCGACAAATTAATTTTACATATGGCACCAAGGACAAGAGCATTCGTTGGTGGTCACTTGGTAGTGAATGATGACATTGAAATTAATGGTGCTAGGAATCTAGCAAGGTGCATGAAAAGGGAGGTAAAGGCACACACGCCATTGATCTTCAAGGTTGGGGAGAGTGATGATCATCACGTTGACATCCACGTGATTCTTGAGGGGAATCCATCGAGCCAGAAGGTGAAAGATGCATTTATACGGTGTGGCAAGATCAAGGATGATGCAATGACTGAACAACTACAAGTATTCAAGGTACACCCTGATTCCATGGCTGGAAAAGATGGCAGGAAGGAAATACTGGCCATGGTGCGTGCTGGCGATCTACCGAAGGGAGCTCTTACCAAGTGGCCCGTGATCGTCTTGAAGTGAACCGGATTGCCTTCACATTCACTTATAATCCTCGCGTTTTTCTCTTTCACCCAGCATGCCAAGGGCATCCTTGATTTTCAAGCGGATGTAGTGCCCTACTAACCTGAGTGCGAACCACCTGTTGATCTTGTACCTCCCGGTGAAAAACACGCGCAGGAATTTCCGTATTGCCTTATCTTTCAATCCCCAGCGTATGGCTTTCTCGCATCTTCGTTTTTCGAATAACATGTAATTCCTGGCAAAGTACTGGTAGTTGAGCTCCGACTTCAGTCGCTTCTGCCAAGCATTCCTGTACGAGGAAAGGGTTTTAGCGTCCATCTTCCCCTTCTTGAATGCGTCGCATGCCGTTCTGCCTGCAAATCGCCCGCTGAGCATGGCATAATAGATCCCCTCACCGCTCAACGCGGACACGAAAACACCAGCAGCATCACCCACGAGTAGCACATTATCGGCAAATGTCGTTCCCTCCTTGATGGACATGGAGGGAATCAACGCGTATCGTGTCTTGCTGGTATCGCAGCTACCGGGCTTGATATATCCCTCCTGTTCCAGGAATGAGCAATATTCCTTGAAATTACTTGCTAATTGCTTTCCCTTGAGCATCTTACCCTTGAATTCGAGCATGGTACCCATGCCCACCGATACCGAGTGTTCCTTGGTGAAAATCCACGCGTAACCTGGCAAATCATTGAAATAGAGGAAGATATGAACCGTTCTTTCCTCGCCCAACCTGCTGGTAATTTCATCCGAATCCATGGAGACATCAAGCTCGGAGGCCATGAGCATATTTTCCCGGTTCCACGTGGTTAATCTTGGATGCATTTTCCTGGATACTGCACTCACGCCACTCGCATCGATGACTAGCTTTACCTTTACATCATGTTCCTCGCTACTCGCTTTGTCCATGATGGTAACAATGGCTCCCGTGGCATCTGGGAGGAATTTAATTTCTTTCACTGAATGTGCATCCCTGAATTCAGCGCCCGAAGCCACAGCCAGCTTCGCAAGATGTTCATCCAAGGTTGACCGGTACGTTTGGCCGAGCAAGTAATCATCCGTTGAAACCACTTCGAATTTCCTATCCAAGGAGGGTGAATGAACGACCATGCGATGGTTGTAATTCTCTATGACTGGTTTGATTTCTGGAAAATCTTCAATATTGTGCCATAATACCCCCGCCGCGCAACATTTATATCTTGGAAACTCGTGCCTGTCCACCAGCAACACGTCCAGCCCGGATGCTGCAGTTGTCCGAGCAGCAATTGAACCACCTGGCCCAGCGCCTATAACCAAGATATCTCGCTCTTCACATTCCATGGTGTAATTTCGACCGCCGGTTCAATGGAAAAATGCACATTTGAATACCGCATGGGATTAATGAGGCATCATATCTCAACCTCGCGCCTCCTTAATTCTCTATATGCCTGTTAGGATGAGTTTAGCCAGAGTAGATAATCAACCGTGTAATCCACGGTTTCCTTGATATTCCAATCCATTTTCGAGGAAGTCACGATGGAGGCAACGAGAGAGTTTTCCCGGGTGAGGTGATTCATTTCATGTATGAGAGTGTTTTGCGCGTCCGGGGACACCAAGTCTGCCTTCGCACCTACCAACATGATGGGGAGGCTATCATCGTTGAAATTGCGCAACATCTTTATCCACTTACCGATGCCATCAAACGTATCCCTTGAATTCATGTCAAATAGGAGAAGGGCAAGATTTGCACCGCGTATGTAAGCCGGGTGCAAGCAATCGAAGCGTTTTTGTCCCCCTAAATCCCAAAATACCAAGTTGATTACTTGATCACCCCGTTCAACGTACTGGCTATGATGTGAGCAACCGATAGTCATCTTGGTATCTTCGAGAAATTCATTGGTCAAGTAC
>WJJB01000299.1 GCA_014729935.1 Candidatus Bathyarchaeota archaeon
AAATCCGCGGTGGTGCCCCCCCACGCCCTCCCGATTTGGCCTTTCCCTGTGTGCCTTGCACCCACGAGGATAATTTTTAACGTCAGGATTCCCTTGGTCGTGGCATCACCCGCGCCAGTGTATTCCAACTCGTTCATTTTGGTATCACGCAGATGAAGGATGCTGGCACCTTTGCACGGTTTTCGTAACCGTGTGGTTCTTCAGCTGGAATGAAGACGAACTCGTCTTGATTCACGAAGGTTTCAAGGTTATTCTCATGGAGTAAGACAAGCTCACCCGAAAGAATGTATATTTCATGTTCATGGGGGTGCGAGTGAATTCCTATCCTTCCACCAGGGCCGATGTCGAACCGCCGCATGATGAAATTGGGTGCTTCCTTCTTGGTCATGAACCTGCGAATGGTTGCCTGCTTGGAATCGTGGTCTGTAATTTCCTTGCCTTCAATTGATGAAAAGTGGAAATGATTCATGGTGTATTGCATACTAAGTATGATGTAAAAAAAGTATTGGTGAGAGTGAAAAGGGGAAGTGATGTCCAGACCCATGAACCATGTGTCATCCCGAATCGTGATTCACGAGGTCGTTCATGACCCCCCAGGTTCCCGCGCGCACGATTGCTGCTTTCAGGAATTGGAAACCGATATCATACAAGCCCCCATCACCACCAAACGCGATGACCCGGGGTAAATCTTTCTTGTACATGCCTTTGGTCTTCAAGATCCTGAAACCCGTAGATATCCCATCCGCCACGGTGGCAACATTTTCAAACAGCATGTGAACCCAAGGAACCTTCCACGAGGGAAAGTTATCCTTGCTGGTGGATACTTCCAAGCAACTAGTGGCATTGCAGTAAATCACGTTCATGCCAGCGACCATGGTTGCTCCAGTCGCCACTTGAGTGAGGATCTCGCCCTCACCGCATCCAGCGCACAAGCCGTGGCCTGGTGCCACGTGTTCTTGGTTAGGAATCTTGCGACGATCCACCTTGTATCGTTCAAGGGAGTGGCCAGGGTTGAATGTATCGACGAGGTTCATGACGTTATCGTATCGTTGCTTCACGGATTGAATGAGGAATTGCATGTTTTGTTCTGCATCATCCCGTTTGAAGATGTGCTTGAATTTACCAATTCCTTTCACGTATTTCCGCAATTTCTCCTCGTCAAACTTCGGTTTTCGGCTGAAGGTATACGATGGCTTTCCATTCTTCACCCTAATAGAGTATAAAGGCCAATAGCCTGAATCGGTGGCGAGCTTGTGTAATTCCGCGGTCGTGTTTTCGGGATGGCGCCAACCACGCTGGCAGGAAGAGATGACTTGGATGAATGCAGCTCCAGGTGATTTCAAGGCATCTACCACCTTACCGATGAAATCGGTATAGTAATACGGGTTAGCCGTGGCAAAAAAACCGCTTTGTAATCCCAAGAAAGCCATTCCTTGCATGATATCTTGCTTCACGCCAATCTTGCCGGGGATCTCCTTGCCAGCCGGTCCCGTCGTGGTGGATGCGAATGGCGGGGTACCACCGGATTCCTGTATGCCCGTGTTCATGAATGCCTCGTTGTCATAATTCACGCAGAGGAAGTAATTATTCGTAGGTCTCGCGAGCATTTCTTCAAGTGTAATGGTTTTTTTATCGTCTGTCATGTGAATCACCTTTCATACATGGCTATTGAAATCCAGTTCCCCATCCACGCCTATAACCTTGTTGGCCCGTTCACGCAAGCCCACGTACTTGTAAAGCGGTGGCTTGTTCCCTTCCGCCTTCTCGATATCCTTCTTGATGTAATTGAATTCATCTCGGGTCACATCCCTGCCGCCCAATCCGACGATGTAACTGCGTAGAGTAACGCCCATGTCGGCGATTGCGCTGAACACGCTTTGAGATACCTGGGGTAGCATTGCACCGGGTGCATCATTCTTTTCAAGCACTGCGATGCGTTCGATGCCGTTGCTTTCGATGATCTTCCTGAGTTGCTCCCTCGGGAAGGGGCGGTACGTTCTGAGCTTGATGAGTCCCGCATCGGCATTTTTCACTTGCCAGCTGGCAATATTGCCGCACACTGAACCCATCGATAGGAATGCTGTCTTATTACCATCCAGGTTCCTGGTTTCGATGATGGTATAGTTCCGACCAGTCACCTTGCCAAATTCCTTGAATACCTCATCCATTATCGGGAGAACTTTCTCCTTGGCTGACACGAGAGCGTATCGCTGTTCCGCAAAGTATTCCGGAGTGACGATGCTTCCCCAAGTCGCTGGTTTCTCTACATCAACGAAGTGGCGTTTTTCCCGGGGAACCATTTTCAAAACATCCTCATCTGGTATCGCCCAGAACTTGTGAACCGCATGGGAGATGATGAACCCATCGTGCACAAATAGCGTGGGAAACAGGGATCGTTCCGCAATCATGCAGGACATTATGGCATTATCGTACGTTTCTTGCACGTTTTCACCGATGATCTTGTTCCACCCGTGGTCTGCCAAGGTGAATTCCCACGAGTTCCAAATGCTCAAGTTGGGGGCATTCCACGCCCTTGCCGAGATAAGCATGTAGATGGGCAATCGCCAGCCAACCGCCATGGGAAGGGCTTCCTGCATGAGCAAGTATCCTTGACTTGCAGTTGCTGTGAACACTCGGCAACCTGTGAGCGAGGCAGCAGTGGAATACGAGATGGCAGCTAATTCGCTTTCCGTGTTAACGAACGCGCTTTTCAACCTGCCCTCGTATACCACGTCACTTAATCCTTCGACTGATTGAGTTTGTGGAGTAATCGGGAACGCGCACACGACATCCGGCTCCGTCTGTGTCACGGCGCCTGCGACGGCATAATTACCCGTCATCGTGAGCTGCGTTGGTTCCGTGATCTTTTCAAAAAATGGACCCATTGGTTTTACACTCATGTTTTTTCACCTTATTCCTTCAAAATCGCCTTCCGCGCGATCACGCCCTTCTTTCCTGGACAGACTTCCACGCATAACCGGCATCCCTTGCAATGGAAATCATCGGTTCCAGTCACGTACCAAAGGCCGTCTTCCCGCTTTTCCCTGACGATGCACATGTCGGGACAAGCGAAATAGCAATTCTGGCATTGACTGCAATGCTCGGGATAAAATTCTATCCGGTAGATACCCCATCCACCAGTGTTTACCTTCTCGGAACCTCCCGGGGTGTACCACGGGGCACCAATGGGAACATCTTCTGCACCGATGTATTGCGGCTCCAAGTGCCCCCATACCAATTTTTCAGCTTTTTCCCTGTCGTAATCCCGCACCGGTTCTTGGATTTCCACTTCCTGGAAAGTTTGATTGATCAATTCGATGTTCTTGTCCGCGATGGCTCCCTTGAATTGGAGTTTCAAGGCAGCAGCTAGTTGATCCAACGTGTACAAGCCAGATATCTTGGCGAGTGCTCCCACGATGGCTGTATTGGTGATTGGCCTGCCGAGAATGTCCATTGCCAGTGATGTCGCGTCTATCTTTGCCAAGTTAAGCTCGTTGGGTCCAAGAAGGTCGTTTAGTTCCTCGAAACTCTTGTTGGAATTGATCAAGACCCACGCGCCAGGCCCCGTGCCAGATGTCACGCAAACATCCCTGAGCAACGTGTCATCCAGCACGCACACGTACTCGGGAACGTATACTTGTTCATTGCTCAAGATCATGCTTTCTTCCTTGGACAGTTTCACGTAACTTTCCGTTGGTGCTCCCATTC
>WJJB01000300.1 GCA_014729935.1 Candidatus Bathyarchaeota archaeon
AGATTATCTTGATCGCCATTTCAAACGTCCAGCATTATTGCAAGAGTAACGTGAACACGGGTTCATTACTCAAGATTTACCACAACATGATAGCGGTATCCGATAGCTACATATCAAAAATAGGGGATAGGCGCCTGCTCCAGATACTCAAGGAATTGCAAGGTCATGGATTGATAGAGCTTAGTGTTGTATCACGTGGGAGATATGGCAGGTATAGTGTCGCCAAGTTGTGCATCGAGAGAAAAACGATCGAGTCGATATTCTCGAAAGACGCAAACTTGAAGAAGATGCTCAACCATGTTCCCCGCGTGAGAAACTTGGATAGTTTCCTTAGATAATGAATCCTATCTCAATGTCATACCATCAACCCTCCCCTTGCATGATATGGAAATAACCTAGAAAATCTAGTGGACCTTACACGCTCTAAAGTGCGAGGATTCTTTCTTCATTAACCACCACCGTCCCCGTCGTGCCTAGCGCGTCCAATGGTTCCTTCTTGCACGGTCTCCAGGAGAGTGACTTTCCCGCGGCAGATGTATTGATGATGGTGACATTTCGTTCTTTTCGAAGGATTCGTTTTCCCTCGCCGTCCAATCTTCCAGCCACTGGTTCCATATCAACCGCTTGCAGCCAAGCAGCTTGGCAAGCAACTCCACTTGCGCCACGTTCGGGTAGACCCGCATCTTCACGGCGTGGTCGACATTCACCGTTCCAGTCATCAAATCCATCGCTTGAAAAAGGAGGGAAACCACCGAATTTCTGCAGAAGGCGAAATTCATCCCGCACCTAAACTAAAGGGGCGTTTATTCTTTCGCGAAACTGATAAAGCATGGGTACCATGGATAAAATGATAATTACAGTTCTTTCGCTGGAATGGTATCATGGATGAAAAATTATTCAAGTACCTCAAGATCTTCGCCTCTCGATCTGATTTTGAATTTATCATCGAGAAAGCTTGGAAATATATGGAAAAGCTGGACGAGGAATGCCAAGATGACCGGATGACCTGCACGGTCCGCCCGTTGTGTGAAAAACGGCGTTGGCTAAGTATCTTGATCAAAAGCGGCGTGAATGAAGCCAATATCCCTCGTTTCTGTTACGAGTTACAAGTAAAAATCGTTAATAGGATGTTAGAGCAGGAAAAATATTTTTATGAACCGGAAGATTGCGCCATCTACTTGGATGATTTTTTCCTCCTGATTTCTCAAGGTGCACCGTACACCCTTGCCAAGATGCTGGAAAATGAGGAATACGATGATATATCGTGGAAGATCGAGGGATATTTCAGGACCAGGTTCAACAAGGTGCTTGCCTTGGATCTCGGGGAATCCTTGATCCTGTATGTTGATGAAAAACTATGGCTATTTGATTACATTGGGAATTACATGATATACAACGTGAAGGATGAGCGGATCATTAGCAAGTCTATCTTACTTGCGTTGATTAAAACAATGAACCGGTATTACAAGCACGAAGTGAAAGTCTACGAGCAAGCAACTGATGCTTGGATACTCGATTTGGTATTATTCGAGATCGGTGATACCCAAATAGCACAAGATAAGACCTTCAAGGAATTTCTAGCGAATGGTATTGGAGATATTGCTCCCTTTGCCAAGAGCGTGAATTTCAAGATCGAGGAGAACAAGGCTCACCTCCTCATGGAGGTGAAAGCCTATTGTGGCGTTCCCCAAAGTATTTATGAAGCCGAACCGGTCACCTTCGGTGAAATTACAGGAGTTTTTAAAGCCATGAATGATTTCAAGGAAACGATGGACGAATGGATTGAAAAGAATCGTGCATCCTTGGAGAAAACACCAGAAAGCCAAAAAACGACAGAGAGTGGGTGACATACGATGAATGAACACGATGATGGAAGCAGTGAGAACTCCCCTGGTAACGAGGAAAGGGACGAAATTGGCGAGAAACGAGAGCTAATCTCGTTAATGCTCGAAAAAGAGAAACATGAGGAATTGCTTCAACTTGCTTTTACTATCATCAATGAACGGAACAAGAAACTCCTGAATGATGCAGTTGATGCGGTACGCCAAGTCATAACCACGCATCCAGCCCTTGTTAATAAATCACAAGTGCAATTACTTGTTGATTTTCTCCATGAGGAAGATGATATCCTCCGTGCAAATGCCGTGCTTGCCTTGAAACCCATCGCAATTCACGATGCGGATCATGTCAGGGACATCCTCATGCAATTGCTAGAACTCGATAAATCCCCTGTATGCAAAGAAGAAGCCATTCGCCTACTTGCACACATTGGTACCAAATTTCCGGGAAAAATCAGGGAACTCATTCCCATCCTTGCAAGAAACCTTGAAATTGATAGTGAACGTGTCGCAAAGCAAAGCTTGAAAGCCTTGCGTGTGATTTCCAAGGAGTATCCGTCCCAAGTTGAAAAAATTCTAAGGAAAGCACTCGAGACCGTTGAGGAATCAAGCATGCTTGAAGCCATTGACGAGTTGCTTTCCGATATTATTAAGCGCAGGGAATTGAAAACCTTCGATGAGAAAAAACAAGGAAGAGACGACGAGGAAGAGGAAATCATACCAGATATCCCTAAAAAAGGTGACCATGTTCATGAAGAATTACCGAGTGATCCTG
>WJJB01000301.1 GCA_014729935.1 Candidatus Bathyarchaeota archaeon
CCATTCAGGAAGCAACGCGCAGGGGAAGGGAAGTTCACTTCATCGATATTCCATTGGAACAGCGCCTGAAATACGAGGTGGAGATCGCAAACGAAAAGGTGTTTTTCAACAAGTATGGTTCATGGTCCGACAGGTGCATGGTGGAAAATGCATTCATGAAGCAGCTCGTGCAACACTCAAGGTTCAGGTCATTCAACGAGTTCTGGAACCATCATTACGAGGTGAATGCCCTCGCACTCGATCTCGATGAATACATGGCGCGGTTGCTCGCGTTCACCTACGAATTGCGATGGTTACCAGAGCAAGAAGATGAATATCCCGCGTGGAAAACCATCATCGAGCGGGAAAAATACATGGCAAATCAAATCGCCGCATGTCAGGATGGGCACCCAGGCGCCAAGATCCTCGTCATTACCGGGGCGTTCCACACGGTGGCATTGCCATTCATCAAGAAGAAGGGAAAGGTACCAAGGCTTCCCAAGAAGATCACTTGCACCCTCTCACCATACTCCTATGCCAGGATCTCGGAGAACATGGGCTACAAAGCGGGGGTTGAATCACCTTTCTACCAGCACTTGCTCTGGCGCCACGTCACAGGGCAGGATACGGCATCCGGAACCACGGGTGGTGAATTTCCATTCAACGACGTGGCACTGGAACTCCTACTGCGCATCAGGAAAAAGATCACGAAAACCACCTCGTCGCTGGTATCCACTGCCGATGCCATTAACGCGTTGCACATGGCGCGTAACTTGGCATCCCTGCGGGGGCGGGAACAGGTATCGCACGAGGACTTGATAGATGCAATCATCTCATCATACGTCAAGGGGCAGGTTGACATTTACGGGGCGGATGTCATGAAGATTGCACGGGAATACTTCATCGGGCAACGGGTCGGGTGGGCACATAACTCGGGCGGGAACCCTCTAAAGGATGATTTTTACGAGCAAGCTAAGGCAAATCGGATCAAGATCACCGACAAGAACAAGAATCTCCGGGTGGAAATTTACAAGCGGGAAGCCCACCGTGAAAAATCGCATTTCCTCCACCGGACGGTATTCATGAATTTGGGGTTCGCGCGCATGAGCAAGGGACCAAATTTCATCACCAAGGAGCACATGGAGCTTCTGGTTGAGAAGTGGACGGTCCGGTGGACACCCCGGATGGACGAGCAATTTTCAAGCTTGATACAATACGGATCCACCATCGAGGAAGCCTGTCGTAACATGCTCGTGGAGAAAATCGGTGAAGCATATCAATCAGTCGACGACATGCTTGTGTTCTTGACCATGTCGCTTCAAATGGGTTTCTTGGATTTATTCAAGGACTTGATCCTCGATCTCACCAAGAGATCCACCGGGAACCAGAACTTCTTGGAAACCATCAAAACCCTGTCGACGGGGGTCATGTTATACAAGTACAGGTCAAGCTTGATCCCGCAGCATAATAGGCTCGTGAAAAACTTCGTGTTCACGGCATACACCAGCGCCGTCACCCACTTGAAAGACCTGATCCAGGTGCCCGAGGATCAGGTTCAGGAAGCTGTACATGCCTGCAGGGTCCTCAGTCAAGTCACGGTGAACTCGGGCATTGACATGATCGATGCAACCCTCATCGTGGACACGCTTGATTCATTGTTTTCCTCGGGGCGGGATATCATCGCGCCGGTTGATGGTGCATTTACTGGGATCTTGTACTCGTTCAATGCAATTACCGAGGATGATATCATCAACCGATTCAAGGCAAGGGTGTTTTCAAATCAAGACATCCAAGCTGCATCCGATTTCCTCTTGGGATTATTCTTGCTCAACAAGACCGTGCTCGTGACCAGTGACAAGTTCTTGGAAACCATCCACGAGAGCATCGTCTCGATCTCCGATGACAGGTTCTTGGAACTCCTGCCGAGCTTGCGAAGATGTTTCACGGTATTCATCCCCCGGGAGATTGATTACATCGCGACGAAACTGGCAAGGATGGTTGGGATTGTTCCCGAGCTTGACCTTGGTGACTTGGACCCCAAGGTACTGGTGGTCCTGCAGGAGCTGGACCAAGATGTTGATGAAACGCTTGTGGAAAACTGGGGGCTCTGATACATGAAAATTACAATCGAATGGAACAAGTCACGCAATGTGGGGGAATCACGAGATGGCAAGTGAAGGCAATGATGGCACGTCCCTTCCAACCTGGATGGATGACAGGGAAAGGGCAAGGCACGCCCTCCGATGGCGCTTGATGCTCGGGCAGTTCTCGGAAGAGGGACTAAACATGCCATTTTCGGGGATGACTCCAGGGCAGATGGAGGAAGCGTTCGGCAAAGGTAATCCTGGTGAATTGGAAACATCACTCGGGTTCTTGTATGATAGGGAGTATAGCTTCACCGAAGAATTCAATCTCGTGAATCAGGATGACATGCCTACCAGGGAATTCGGTCTCGGTAGCAAGACAGGTCATGGGGCGCTCACGGTGCCGTCATGGCTTCAAAAGATAAAGGAACTGTTTCCTGAAAAAGCGGTTAAGACATTGGAAGATGATGCCGTGAAAAAATATGGCATCCATGAGATCCTCACGGATCCCGACCTGTTGGAAAGCGTGGAACCTGATATCGACATCGTGAAAATGTTACTCACTTTCAAGTCTCAGCTCACCCCGAAAACCATGTCCATCGCAAAGGAAATCATCCGGAAGGTGGTGGAGGAGTTGGAAGAAAAGCTCCTTCGGGAGGTGCAATCGGCAGTATTCGGCGTCAGGAACCGCTTCCAGTCATCCCCGGTGAGAGTGGCTAAGAACTTGGACATGCTTAAGACCATCAAGCGTAACATGAAAAATTACGATCCGATCACGGGGAAATTGTACGTCGATCACGTGTTCTTCTGCTCGAGAACCTTCAAGCGAAAGGATTGGAACCTCATCATTTGCATCGACCAGTCGGGATCCATGACAGACTCCATCATCCATTCCGCGGTGATGGGGGGCATCTTCGCTTCCATCAAGACCTTGGAAACGAATCTCGTGTTATTCGACACGCAGGTGGTGGATTTATCCGAATACATGGAAAATGTCGTCGAGGTTCTTTTTTCCGTCCAACTTGGCGGGGGAACCCAGATTGCAAAGGCCATGGACTATTGCCGGAAGTTGATAAGGAATCCCTTGCGGACGATATTCATCCTCATCACCGATTTTTACGAGGGTGGCTCCCCCGAAACCATGATCAAGATCGCCCACGAGATGAAGGAGGCAGGTGTAACCCAGATCGGGTTGGCAGCGTTGGATTACAACTCCACCCCGGTGTATGACAAGGAAATCGCGGATAGGATGGCTCAAGAGGCAGGTATGGAGATCGGGGTGAAAACACCAAAGGAACTGGCAGAATTCGTGTTCGGCATCATCAATTCCAGCTCACGGTGAATCATCATGGGAACGTGGGAATCCACGGCTGCCACGCAGGACGATACCGATTCAGGGGAATTGACCCTTGGGCAATCCCTGATCATGGAACTACTCACTTCCCTCACGGAAAGTGATTTCAAGGATATCTATGGCGTTAAGAACATTCAAAAGGTTAAGAACGTCAAGAAAGAATCATTGGAAGTGAAATCCATCAAGAGCGGCATCGTTCATGCCACCTTGGTATCAAGCACTGGGCATGCGCACGATCTCGAGATTAATTTCCAGAAGAACCTGAACAAGTCCAAGTGCAGCTGCAGGGAATATTACCAGGGAAGGAAACGAAAGCAATGCGAGCACCTTGCAGCA
Organism: Candidatus Bathyarchaeota archaeon; assembly: GCA_014729935.1. Lineage (GTDB taxonomy): Archaea > Asgardarchaeota > Lokiarchaeia > Sigyniarchaeales > Sigyniarchaeaceae > WJJB01. The sequence continues at coordinate 3,754 of WJJB01000301.1, forward strand.
GCAGTGAAAATCTTGAAGGAGGACCCATCTCCCATCTTGGACCACGAGATCGAGGACGGGGGCAAGCCAACCTACGCCCCGGAGGAAATTGCCAAGCTCCGGGAGGAGGCAAGGACTCGCAAGGAAAACTTGAAGAACTTGGATCTTGACCCGGAACTCATTGAAGAGGTGTTCCAAGAAGTGGAGGACGTGATCCTGACTCTCACCTTGCAAGGCTTGCAACGGATGAGCAAGAACACCTTGGAATGGCTCAACAGTATAGAAATCCGGACCCAGATAGCAAAATTGGCAAATATCACCAAGGAACTGAAAAAGATAGAGGAACTTATCAAATATTACTTGGAAAAATCCCCCCTCTTCGACATGCAGGTCTACCGGTACAGGTTGAACCAGCTGATAAATTATTACCTCTTGGCAAAAAGATTGATCAATGGAGGCGAGATCAAGCACGATGACGTGACGCCCGAAACGATCATTGGCAAATTCAGGTCATCCTACCTGCCGGCGGAAGATATCATCGCCCAGTGCATCGGCATGACTGGATGGAAATCATCGGATGGTAACATGATTGGCACCACGGGATACTACTTGGATCTGTCCCGGGTCAAGCTCCTGGCAATCACGCAAGCCTTGCCAACTATGTATTTCGGCAATGATCCCAAATCAGTCTTCAAGAATAACATCAAGTCCGTGAACTTCTCCATGCAGGATCTGGCGCACGGCGCGTTCAAGTTCACCACCGTGAAGTTGAATGACCGTGGAAACATTTCCTTGCACAAGAATCTCTCCATCTACAGGCAACCTGTCAAGATGCTGAACACGAACGAGAGTTTCAAGATATTCAGGATCAGGGACTGGCTGAAACTCGTGGATGTCGTATGCTCCAAGGAACAGACACCTATCCGCCTTCCATACCAGTTAGATAATTATTACGTGCTGGATCCAGCCAAGTGGGGAAAATTCACGTTCGATCCAATCAAGCAGGAATATAGTGCCAAATTACTTGATGAACAAAAAAACATTATATTCTTGCTGGTGACCAACGAGGAGCATAACCGGAAAACCATCAAGAATCTGCAGGAAATATTCAATAAACCAGATATGATGCCCCAAGCAGTGTTGGGAACCGTGTTCGTGAAGGACGGATACATATCCATCAATCCCATCACCTTGTTCTGGTACCAGGGTATCAGGCTGAAATCCATCCGTGGTAATAAGCTTGTTAGTGAATTCCACCTGAACCTGGAAAACGCGAGCGAGCTCACCATGATTTGAAGTTGAAATGAACATGAGCATCGAGGAAGGAAAGCTAGCAGTCTTGTTCGCCTACAAGGACAAGATCCAGGCACTTTTAGGTGAATTCGAGAATTTCTTCACCGAAATCGCAGTAGCGGGACTCGTGAGCCTGCAGAACAAGGAGGGGTATCGCAAGATAAAACGGATGGTAAAACGGTTTCAAGAAATCGGGTTCCAATCCACCGCGAAGCGCTTGCAGGATTTCCTTGACCAACTCCAGCGCGTCGAGGAAAAACCAAGTGCACGGTTGGATGCGAGCATCGCCCTGAATCGCCTGGTTACTTGGCTATCCATCTTTAGCACGCAATTTCGATACATGACCGCCGAAACCGCGAAGTCATCGATCATGGAAGAAGAGGCAATGGTCGAGACGGGCAAGATGCAAGAAACCAGTTCCATCGAGATCATGCCATTCGCTGTCGTCAAGGAGGGAAAAAGCGCGCTGGTTCTTTATTGCATTGGCATTGACATGGAGACATTCTTCAAGATACACGACACCATCGAGATCGGGTGGTCCACCCATGCGAAACAAAAAACTTCCTTCTTTGGAGCGTTACCAAGCACGTTACGTGAATTCTTGAAACAACGACTCATACTGACCGATATCGCATACCATGACGAGACTACCGTCACGAATACAGGTGTCCCTGCCAAGGTGATCAGGAAGACCATCAGCACCCGCGTTCACCACGCACCCTTCCAAGACTGGAAAACCGTGAAAAGCGCGCTCCGGGAACATGGCTTATTGAAAAAGGTGGAAACCGGCACGGCGAGCTTTTCATTGGATGGGTTGGTGTTCAAGTCGGGCATGGAAATTCCAGATCTCTCGTTTGACAAGCAGTGGAAATATTTTGAAATGTTCCATATTTTGGAGCCTTGGGTATTCACCGCGAAGGATCAAGTATTCAATCTCGGTTGCATAATACCTGAGGATGCACATGACGGTGAGATCTACTTCCCAGTCCTCGGTGAATGGCCCCGGGTGGAACGACAGCGCATCTTGGAGGAACTACTTGCTAAAGAAAAGCTCATTGAAAACGTGACTTCCTTGGAGGAATATCTCGCCGGGATCAGGAAATCATCAGCAAAAGGTGAAGGGCTGGTGGAAAAAATTGATTCGATATTATCAAGGGACAAAATCGATTGGCACGAGCTATACCTCAACGTCCTCATTCAAATCCACAAGGGTGAAGGATTACCCGATGAGATCGAAACGAAAGTGATTGAAAAAGGTTTGGAAGCGCTAACGGGGTCAGGCACGTGGTCCAGATCCCGCTGGGAGCAAATGGTGTATCTTGCATTTTGCATCATAGAGTGCAGTGGCTCTGGATCCAATGAGAGGCACGAGCTGGAACCTGTTGAGATCCCCGTGGGAAGCCTTAAAGGACGCAGGAATAGCGATATCTGCGAAATCATGGCGGAGATCATTCAAGCGAGGTTTAAGAAGAAAACCTTTGGTGATTACAACCCGCTTGTTGAAAAACTTGGCTTGCTGGTTCCCGAAGTGGTGAATGTGGACTACGAGTCCACCATGGGGGATCGGATCATGCAACTTGCCCCAGCGGTGCACATGTTAAGGCACAAGCCAGCAATCATCGCCAAGCGTGCTGGCATGACGCTCCAAGAGTTCACGGATGCCATGTGTTACCTGTTTTGCACGTACAGGCAGCAAGAACCAACCGGAAGCAAGAAACGCCAAAAGAACCCTGAATTCATCTCGCGAAATCTATTGGAGATCATCCACGTTTTGGTAGAGCAGGAGCACTACGCCAAGCATGTCTTATTCTACTATTAATGGCGAACAACTGGTGGAGGACGGGTTGATGAGAACCAAGATACCTTGGATCTTGCCTTCCTTCAACAAGAAACAAAAAGAATGGGGGGGGATTCAGGAAAACATGGCTTCCGTGAAGTACGAAGCAAGATCTGGAATGATGTGGTGGTGCAGTATTTCTTCAGGCACGCCTATCCTGTCTATTGTTCTGCCAAGGTTCATGAAATCACGGTTGAACATGCAGGATGCGAGCTGGATGATGGAATCGATGTTCGGCGTGTTGATACCATAATAATCTCCCAATGACGCCAATGGGACAAGTCCCGTGGGAACGTCTTCCAAGACGTAGCGCATTTCAAGTTTCGGTGGTGCCTTGATGTCTGCATAGCATGAAACGTTCCTGAAGGCATCGAAAAGGTTATCCTCGTAGCATCCATACACGTCCCCGAGCCATTGGAGCAAGCTCTTGGATTCAAGCCCCGCTCTCTTGATGACCGTGCACCTTTCTTCATCGATGGCTTCAAGGACATTCACAACTGCTCGAGTCATCCCTTCCGAGTAAAACAAGAATTCCTGCTGCCGGGAGATTGCTCCCGAATTCAAAAGTACCGTCGCGGGATGCACGATGGAACCAATGTTGTTCAAGCTGGTCTGGCGGATATCGTCGATGATGTTAAGTGTTGGCAGCATCTCGCTGATGATATCCTCCATCAAGATATTATCGCTTTCGGGATAGAAGCAGCAATCAACCTCGTCCTTCACCTTCAATATATGGACGCCCCTGTCATCGATGGCTCGACATGTATATAGTAAAGTTTGGGTCTCACCAATGAAGATTTCCAAGTTGGGGCGCAGCTGCTTCAACCTGTTGTAGGCATTGATTGCCCCCCACGTGCGACCAGGATTGAGCAACACGATCTGGCCGTCCACGAGGTACGGTGCAATTTGATCTATGACTGCATCGTGTGCGTTGGCTGGAACCACGATCAAGATGATATTGGAGTTTTCCACGAGATTTTGAACGTTATTAGTCACTGATTCGAGTTTCACGTCCTTCTCGAGTGCACCGCAGACCTCCAAGGTCTTGCGTTTCTTTATCGTAGCAACTTTCCTCTTCGTCCGGTACCCGAGCGTTACCTTGTAACCCTTGTTCGCAACCATGCCGGCAATGGCTCGACCGCCACTCCCGGAACCGATTACACCGATTCTATCAAACATTTTGTTCACCCCTTCCATGAATTTCATACATGGAATGCCTGATGGATTGATTTTCCTTGCGTGTTCCAATATTGATACCTAGCATTTTCAACCTCTCTTCCTCTTTTACTTCCTTTCCACTATCACTTGCAACGATGCACTTCCCATCCACGATCCGGGCATTGATTTCTCCCCTGGCAACAGTGCTGTGACCGATTTGGGGTGCATCGAGTATACCAATCTTTACCGCCTCATGTAACACGTCCAAGCTTGTTAACGGGTGTTTTTCATTCATGCGATGCCCTAATTCCAAGATACCTGTGATGAGATTGTAGGCTTCCACCAGCAATTCCTCCTTCCGTTGCTGGATCCTGGGATCGAGCAGCATGTCTGGCAATCCATGCAAGCCATCTTGAATCACCCGTGAAATCAACATGCACGATTTGGAGATGTCTTCGGGTCTCGCCGCGTGATCCCCCTCGCAATATGAAACAACATGCATTATATGGGGGTTGATGCTGAGCTGGAGAAGGGTCGACGTGCATAATTGTCCCATGGCAACTGGTTCCCTCGGTGAGAGGTATGCCAATCCAGCACGGGTTTGCTTCAATACCGTGAATGAATCGTCCATGAGTGGTTGCACGATCTCCACCATCGCCAGGGCTCGTGCGAGATCCATGTGCAATGAATTACCCGTTGGCGTGTTGAACATGATTTGTTCGATGTAGTGTCTTACACCGAGAAACTTGGCCATGTTAGCGCACAGGAATGCATCTGCCACGACGACATGATCCGGCGCCATCCTGAGACCCCACTGATGGGGATCATTGATTTCCACTGGAATGCCATGCTTTGCATGCCACTTGATGGCAGCAACGTGTTCGTCGAGTGCGTCACGAAGGTTCGAAGGACCACGCCCATCCAGTTCAGAGTACCAAAAGAGCGGGATGGCTGCCCAGGCGTTATTGATGGACTCCTTGAATAAAGATGCATTCTTGAGCAGGTCTCGCGTGCCCGAGTATATGCGAAGGAGCGGGTGGTTTCCCTGACGACTTGCCTCGTATAATTGTTCGAGATGTTGCCTTGACCTTATGGGAACGCCTCCCGCGCCGCCTTTCACCTTCCCTAATTCGCCCGGGCGATGCAGGCTTTCTTGACATGCTTGATCTGGTGCGATGGAGATGATGTCCAAGGACCCATCCTTCGCGATGCGCGCGACACCATCGAGCGTGTCTTGGAGCGATGGAAGTCCAAAATGAGCCCGTAATACCGGGTAAGGCGCCTTCCATGTGATGCGTTCAACAAGCGATTGCGGGCATGTGCCGGCACCTTGCGTGTCCTTTTGCCGCTTGATGCCAAGGAGGCCAAGGACTTCATTGAGGGTTTCCCCACCGGTGAATATGGCATCGAAAAAGCCTAGCTTGCGAGCTTCTTTTGCCAGATCAGGAAGGCATCCAAGATAGTAGGTTCTATCTTCCAAGCCCTTTTCTTGCACGGTTTCCATGAATTCTTTAACGTGCGTGATTCCGTTCCTGGGCGTTAGACGATATGATACACCAATGCTACCTGCGTTGCTATTCGAGATCTCTCTCGTGAATGTTTGAATATCCACTGCAGGCCCGATAAACCGGGTCTGGTACCCGAAACTCTCCATCACCCGGAAGAAGTTCAAGATGCCTGCAACATGGATGCAATCTTGGAGCGCCGCTCCAAGCATGAATTTGTGATTTAGTTCCATGATGTCTTACCTTTGTTTTTTCCTTTGGTTCAATCATTTTCTTTGTATTCCTACGAGTATGATAAATCACATTACACAGAAGGTGGTTTTCGCGAAGAGGATGTAACTTTTGTCCTTTTTCTTCATGTTTTCGTGAAAGATGTATGAATGCGACCGCGCGTGTTCCGCGTGGTTGAAGCGCGATACGCCATGTAGATCCCACCGATTTACCAATGAAGAATGCTGGTCCTGTGAACCAGTTTCATTATGCCTTTTATCAAGTAATACTTGCAACTGCAAGTTTATAACTTTTGACGTAAAAACTGCCATTCGGCTTCTATTTTCTATATATATTCTGCTTTTCGTTAAGCAAATTCTTAAGCAAATGCTGTTCGTGAAAACCATCGAATTATTGTCGAAAAACGTTCCAAAATTCCGAAATCGCCCCGGGACGCGTTTTATGGAAACTTGGCGTGATCATTCGGGAGGTGCATATATTTTTTGGATTTCAGACACGACCAGCCCGATCAAGTCATTCACATTCTTGATCACGAATATTTTTCCCCCTTTCGCCATGAATTGCTTGAACCGGTCTTTGTGC
>WJJB01000302.1 GCA_014729935.1 Candidatus Bathyarchaeota archaeon
GAGCTGTGCATGGGTGGCCATGGGGATTCATGGACCGGCGTGGAATGATTCGAGACGGGTCACGGCATAACCCGTGGCACCGGTTGGCGTCGGCGGGAAACGGGGCGTTCCCTTCACCCCCGGTTCCGGGGCGGGGATTGGTGGCGGTTCAGGTATCGAAGCCGGGGGTTTGCCATCCCATCGATGCATATCCACGGCTCGAATCAATCCCGCCAGCCTTGGAGAAGGGTACGACCAGGGGAGGGAAGGCTATGGACCCGAACAACGTGTAGGCAGCCATCCAACACGATTGATTCCCATCGAAGTGCGTTTAGCCGTTTTCCCCCAGAAAGCCACGTCCTTTAGTTTAGTTTAGGGCGTGGTAGTTCAACTAAAATTTGATGAAAAGTAAGGTTAAAGGGATCACACGCAATTTGCCTCAGAGAGCATCGAATGGCACATTGAAACATGGCAAGGGAGTCTTTTCATGTCTTGCGTTCAACCTGTGGATGTGCTTCAGTGGTGTAATATCCCTGGTTACGTTTCCTTGCAAAAATCGGGGAAAACGCATCCACCAAGATGCCTATGAATGCCATGAGGGGCCACAGGATCTTGGCCAAGAGCAATGCTCCAATGCTTGCCGCTGGTGCATGATGGTAAGCCTCCGAACTGAGAACTGGCATCCATGCTGCAAGCAATTTCTTTCTACCTTTTTCATCCACCAATCCCTTTCGATTGTATCCTTGCTGGAATTGGTTAAGCCGCATGTGTGATTTGAAATCCCGGTATATCCAGATAACCCATCCATCGATGAATGGCTTTGAATTGAATACCTTGATAGCATGTGAAACGATGGAGGCTTGCTTCCATTCCGTGTATTTCTCATCGAGTGGTTCATGACGGCCGTGTCCAAGTTTAGCCCCTGCACCAAACTCGGATATCACGAGAGGTTTTTGGGGCATCGAAGCATGTACAAGCTCCACCATGAATCCCCAATTCTTCGTGCTTGCATAATACCATCCCAAGTAGCCATTTAGCAAGATGATATCCGTATGTTTTCTTAATGGATCGTATACGTAATTCTTGCTAACGTACACGGTGAATCTGCTTGTATCCATGGATCGGGTGAGATCAAGGAGCATCTTGATGAATCGCTGGCAATCAAGCCTAGCCACGGGGATCTCGTTCCCAACAGACCACCAGATAACGGAGGGATGGTTAAAGTCACGATGCACGAGATCCCGCATCATCTTGGCGGCAAGTCGTTGGGTTTCGTGATTGGAATAATCTACATTCCAGTACACGGGAATTTCTTCGCCGATCAACATGCCCTCTTCATCTGCAACTTCCAGCAATGATTCATCGTGAGAATAGTGTGCTGTTCGCAAGAAATTGAACCCAAGTTCTTTCATCGCCCTGATGTCCTTCCTTCGCTCTTCCCTCGAATAAGCACGGCCTACAGGATATTTCTCCTCGTGCAGTGATGACCCCTTGAGCATCAAGCGCTCGCCATTCAAGAAGATCTTGGCATTTTCTACTTTCAAAGATCGCATTCCAAACCTTGTTTCATAAAGGATGCCTCCTCCTGCTTCAGGGTCTCGAGAGGCAAGTTGCATGTGGTACAAGGCAGGCTGACTCGGGTGCCATGCAAGGGACCCATCCATCTTCACGGTGGTTGTGCATTCATGGAGGTTTCCTGATGATTTGGCATTCCAATTTTTAGGGGAGATGATTTTCTCAGTGGTGAATCGATCTCCCTGGGCAAGACCTTCCACGGATAGCCCGAGCTCACCTGGGAAAGTTGCCAAGATTCTGACTGAGATGCTTCCTTCTTGGATCTTGCCATCGCATACTGTTGATACACTTGGGGTAACAAGGCAACGAACCACGCGGTTTCTCGGTTGGATATCGATATACACGTCACGGTAGATACCACCCCATTGGAACCAATCACATGAAAATTCGGGGATTTGCTCGGGGCGCCTGGTGCTGTCAACCCGGACTGCCAATACCAAGTCTCCCTTCCACCGGCTCAGGCACTCCCTGAGAAGGGATCTTAGTAGTTTAAACTTGAAGGGGAGATAACCCCCTTCATGAGAACCTATTTTCATCCCGTTGATCCATACCGTTGCGTGGTAATTCACGCCCTCGAAATGCAAGAAGATCACGCGATCCTTGGCAAGGTGATCCTCGATACTCTGCCTGTTGATTTCCCGGTAAAACCAGCACGTGCCCTCGTACCGTTCCATGCCTGGAATGATTTGCCATGAACGTGGGATGGAAACTTGCACCGCGTTCTCTCGATTCGCATCGAACCAAGATGGTTCGAACCAAGCAGGCTCTCCAGTTCCTTTATCAGCTGGGTCAACCATCATGTACCAGGTATCCCCATTTAAACATGAACGTTCAATCATGGATGCTCAACCACCGCGTGGTTACTTGCTCAGTCACGGGATCTCGTTGTAACTGAAGCTCGCATCCTTCAAATCATTTCTCCAATCAAGTGGGAAAGTATTTTTTCCCGGTTGCATGCACCTCTCGCGAGTTCAAAAATGGTCTTGATCATAGCCCACCGGGGATACAATGCCATACACCCGGAGAACACGATGCTCTCGTTCCAAGCGGCAATCGATGCGGGAGCAACCGGGATAGAGCTTGATGTTCATTTATCGAGTGATGGTGAAGTCGTGGTCATGCATGATTGCAAGGTTGATCGAACCACTAATGGTTCCGGCACCATCAGGCAGCTCAGCTACCATGATTACATCGAGAAACTTGATGCAGGACGGGGTGAACGGGTTCCACTTCTCGGTGAAGTTATGGATATTTGCAAGAAACATGATATTTTCCTTAACATTGAAGTGAAAGCAACTGGTTTGGTAGAGGCTATCTTGAACTTGGTGGGTGATCGAGGAGACAGGAACAGAACCATGATCTCATCATTCAACCATGGCATCTTGCGTTCATTTAACGAGCTAGGAAATCTTTCATGGCTCGCCGCCTTGGTCCCAACAAGCCCCGGTGCATTCATCAGAAATGTTTTCACACGTCTCTTCGGAAGCAAGCAGGATAACATGATGAGGAAGGCAATTGACGCCGGTGCCAATGCTATCAATCCATTCTTTGGCACGTGCACCAAGTCATTCTTTCACGAGTGCAAGGATCACGGGCTCGAGGTTTTCCCATGGACGGTGGACCAGACGCGACGTGCTGATAGGCTGGTAACTTGGGGTGCCTCGGGCATCATCACCAATGACCCTGGCAAAATGATACGCAATTTCGGCTCAAGCCATTAGCACGGGATTCACCTTCCGTTCATGCGCGTTGCACGGAATTTTCGTATCGCCATATAACGAATGAAATTTAAATCATAAGAATCTGAGGTAATACACAGTTCGGATTGGAAAATTGCTGCTAGATACCACTAGAACGTGATGATCATGGTTGACTGGGAAAAGATCGAAGACAAACCTGACAAGGATCACAAGGTGTCAGGAACATACCTGCTGGACCTGCGAAAGAAAGTTGAAAAGTACGAGAAAGAGATTGGTGACCTGAAAACTAACTTGGAAACCCTTTCCGTGGAAAAAAAAGGTGTTGACGAGAAACTCGAGTTACAGAATGAACACGTCGATAAGTTAGAAGAAAAAATCAAGGAGCACGAGACCACCATCTTGGAGAAAAACAAAGAAATAAGCATGTTAAAGGATGAAAAAAGTGATCTCGAGAAAGATCTAGAGGTTAAAACCAAGGAATGCGAGACAAAACAGGAAAAACTCGATAGAGCTGAAGAAAAAGGTGAAAACCTCGAGGATGAGATTCGCGAGCTCCAAACGAAAATCAACAAGATGGAAGATGCAGCTCTTGAACGGGAGAAAGCCGTCAGCACCTTGAAAGGTGAAATCGAGGGATTGAAGGTTGCACTCGATAAAACGGGAGACCAGAAAGATAAGGAAATTAAGGAATCCTACGAGGAAAAAGAAAAAATGCGCTCCGAGCTCGAAGGGAAGATTCACGAGCTTACCGATAGAATCCGGGATCTCGAGACCACGATCAAGAAACACGAAGACACCATTTCTGACACGGAACTGAAGGTGAAAAGGAAGGAAGCCGAGCTGGAAGAAAAAGATGCAGGCATCGCATCATTGAAGGAACAAATTTCCGTTCTCAAGAATGAACTGCGCGAGAAGGAAAC
>WJJB01000303.1 GCA_014729935.1 Candidatus Bathyarchaeota archaeon
CTCCAAGTGTCGAGTCAGAAGTTAAAAATCTTGGACATTCTTAGATACGAGGCCGCGTGCCAGAAGCTGTGCGAGAAGGTCGCGGTCACGTGAGCAATGCTCACTCGTCCGTCTCGGATATGGCGACGGTTGACGAGCCCGGGCAGCAATGTCCAAGTTCGTCCAGTTTATAGCTATCTGTCAGGCGATGGTCGTGCTGGAACAGTTGCACCCGCCGCGCGACACCATGCGGGAGCAATGGAACGTGGAAGCGGGCATCACCCCTCTCTTTGAAGATCATGTCCAAGTTTGACCACCATAGGTTACAGTTTCATTCCTTGCTTGAATCCCGCCTTGATGGATGCCATGAGATCACCGGTTTTCCTTGCATCGCCAATCACCTTGCATTTAACCACACCTTTCAGGTCATCATGCAAATCGTTCACCGGCTCAATGGAAGTGGCAAGAAACACGTCATCCACTTTATCGAGGGATATGGTTTCATCTCCCGAGATGCAAGATATCTTGCATGTACCATCATCATTTGGCATGATGTTGGAAATCGTGGTGTTAAGATGCGATTGAATCTCAAGTCGTTCCAAGTCTTGCAACATCGTCCACCTCGTGGATTTCCCGAAGTTGTTTCCAAGTCGTCCCAGCATCTCTATGATTGTGACGTCTCTCCGCTTCCTGGTGATCTCCCAAGCCTTTTCATCGTTCAAGATCTTAAAGTAGTTCAAAAAGGCAGCAATATCCGGGCTGAAAGATCCAAAGTGAGCTAATGCAATGGCAGTTTCCACGCCAGTTGCTCCCCCTCCCACGACCACGCATTTGTCTCCAGGCAGGATGTTAGAGTCGGGTTTCAAGAAGTCCCATGCAAAATGAACGTTGTGAAGATCAACCCCCTCGATGTCGGGTTTCACCGGACGAGCTCCAGTTGCAATTATAACCACATCCGGCTGTAGATCTTTCACCAATCCAACATCAACCCTTCTATTCAAGGCAATCTTCACCTTCAATCTTTCCAAAACCTCCTTGTACCAATCAACCATGGTCTTGATATCTTCCCTTCCCGGGGGGCATGCTGCCAGCCAAATTTGCCCACCCAATCTCGAATCCAGCTCGTAAACCAATACCTCGTGCCCGCGCATGGCTGCAATCCTGGCACATTCCAGTCCAGCCACCCCTCCCCCGACAATCATGACCGTTTTCTTGTCATCGGTTGGCTCGATGGAATATTTACCCTCCATGCCCGCGACGGGATTCCTCAAGCAAGACACGGGAGACATATTGAAGATGGCATCGAAGCATCCTTGGTTGCATCCAATGCATTTCCGAATCAAAGAAGGATTCCCCTTTCTTGCTTTGCTAGCGAATTCGGGATCACATATTTGCCCCCGACCTATGCACGTGGCATCAGCCTTTCCCTCCCTGATGATAGATTCCGCAATCAATGGATCGTTGATCCTGTTGCTTGCAAATACCGGGATGTTTACCTGCTTCCGGATTTCTGAAGAGAAATAGGTGAAAGCACCCGGTGGAACGCCCATCGTGATGCTTGGGACACGGGATTCATGCCAGCCACCTGTAACATTCAACGCATCAAGTCCAGCCTTCACCAATCTAGGTGCCATGGTAATCTTCTGTTCCAAATCGTTACTACCTGGTACCAAGTCACTTCCTGAATATCGCATGATCAGCGCGGTATCATCGTCCAATTCAGCTCGGCAAGCTTGAATCACCTCGATGGGAAACCTCAACCGATTTTCCAATGAACCCCCGTACTCATCATCCCTCTTATTCGTTAAGGGGGACATGAATTGATCAATCAGATACCCGGCACTCCCACAGATCTCCACCACATCGAATTCCGCTTTCTTGGCACGTGCTGCCGCAAGGGCGAAATCCTGCACGTGTTGTTGAATTTCATCCACGCTCAACTCTCGAGAATCTTGCTTGGAAAATTTTGAAAAGGTCGCAGATGCAGACACGGGTTGCGTCCCGATTATTTGCTTGAAAGAATACCGCCCCGAGTGATACAATTGTGCACCCACCATCGTTTTGGAACATCCATGGATGGCTTTCGTGAGCTCGTGTAGTCCTGGAATGAATTCATCATCATCTATTCCTATCATGGAAGGAATGCCCATGCCATACTTGTTCACGTAGCAACCACCTATGATGATCAAACCTATCTCGCTAGTGGCTCGTTCAGAGTAAAAGTTGATGAGCTTGGAGTTCACGTGACCCCCTTCAGCGTAGGAAAGGTGCATCGCGGGCATTACCACCCGGTTTTGCAATTCCACTGGCCCAACCTTCAAGGGAGAAAAGAGAAGCGGGAAAGAAGCCATGTCGTGGAATAATGCATCTTGGAATATAAACATCCCTGAAGTGCACGGGAATTCACTTCACGTGTTGGTTAGTCCCCTTGCGAGATGGATGCTTTCTCAGGAAACGGAGATCAGGGTGATCTGGTACTTCAAAGGTTCGGGCGAATCCTCATCGCGTTTCCCTCCGAATGGTGTTAGGAGCACCTCGCTCCCTGCCGAGATACCGAGATCCACCAGTTTCCTGTCAATATTTGACATGTTCGGTATCGAGGCGTGGTATACAATTGATTTTGTATCTGGCTTGGTCACCATGGTTTTTTGGTGATCCAAGTGCACATCAATTTGATCCAAGGAGATGAAAATATCGGCAATGGTGCTCCCGGGCGTGATGGGAATTTGCAGGTATTCAATACCCTTCTGGCTCCCGCACACGGGACATTCCTCCCTTTTCATCACAGGCAATTGATCGATAATACCCCATATACCATTATAATTCATGTACGTGGGTGCCATGACCTTCACTGCACTTGGTAGCGTCTCTGCACGTTGCAACATTGCCATCTTCAGCGCCTCAAGGGATTCGATGGATGCAATCGCCGAGGATACAGTTTGTATTGCAGGAATCTTATTCTTGAGGATATTTTCCATGTCTTGAAGCACGAAATGCTTCCCGAAATCCTCGCCGGGATTCCTTTCCCTGAGCATCTGGAGTTCCTTATTCGCCGCCCCAGCCAAGAGAATACGGTCTTGTCTATCTTCGAGATCAGGTTCCCGTTCCATCTTCTTCCTGAAAATCCATTCAGCCCGGAGAACACAATGCTCCCGGTTTTGTGGGATTCCCTTCGGGGTGCAGGCAGCAATCAGCTTATTGTCAGGGGGTGGTATGGGAACCACGCAACGATAACATGCAGTTTCTTCAAGATGGCTGGCACCCTCGGGCACGATCACTTGCACGTGCCCTTCGAAACCAACAGTACCACCCTCGATCATGGGACGCTTCACCCGGCGCGCGATGACATTCAGATCAAACCTTGCTTGCACGTTATCCAAGGCGGCAATGATCACGTCACAATTCTCATACAAGTCCAAGGGAAGATCTTGGATTTTCGTGAAATGGTATTCCACTTCGCAATCGGGATTGATTTCTTTTACGCGCTTTGCACCTATTTCTGCTTTGGGCTTCCCGATGTCCTCCATCCTGAACAAAAGCTGCCTTGAAAGGTTTGAGGTTTCAATCGTATCAAGGTCCACCAGGATTAGCTTGCCCACGCCTGCCAATGCAAGATCCTTTGCTATCTCGCACCCAAGCGCACCCACGCCTGCAATGAAAATCGTTGCATCAGCGAGCAAGGAAGGATCTAGCTCATATGTTCCATCCCTGACAAGAAGCAAGTCTTTCATGGCAGGATACATCTCGAATATTCCCCGTTTCCCATTGTACCTGATATAGCGTGGTTTTTGAACGTCTCCGATATCCTTCTCTTGTAGCTTGAAGGCAATCTTGATCAATTCTTGACCAGCTATTCCTGCAATGATAGATCCTGCCGCCGGATTGTTTTCATGGTCGCCTTCACCGAATTCATCTGCAAATGCTAATGAAAAAAACTCTTCACTTCCATCGACTACCTTTCCCCCATCATTGATGCCATCATCGGTTGGAAGCCACGCTTGCACAAATCCCTCCAACCCCAAGCAGGTGGCTTCTAAATATGGAATATCAAAACGCTTGCAGACCTCATGAACGTAAGCCCTGCTCTTGAAACTATTCATGCAACATGCGACAACATCATGCTCGCCGATAACCGACAGGGGCACTTCCTCTATCTTTGACGTGATGGTATTTATCTTCATGTAGCGATTCATTGCCTGCAAGTTATGCTGGATCAATTCCACCTTGGGTGTCATGCCAGGTGGAGTGGTCATGAGAAACTTAGGATGGTTCCACGCGTCAATCGTTGCAGGATCCATCATGGTAAGCTCCCCAATCCCAATTAGTGCCAAGTCCTTGGCGAGCTCGCGCCCGACAACTCCGAGACCGATGATAAGCACCTTGGTTTTTTTCAATACTTTCTGGTCCCAACCCTTGAGCAGCGCCTGTCTCGCGTAGAGTTCTTTCTCCGTTGAGGTGATATCGTCGTCTTCACCCTCCTCGTACGATTCAAGGTATTTTTCGGCTGCTTCCCATGTCAAATTTTCCCTTTGTTGCTGGAAATTGATTTCCTCATCGGTTTGCACCTTGCATGTTTCATCATCTGCATTTTCTCCCGATTGAGGGGATTCCAGGTTGTGCTCGCTGGTATCTTCCTTACCGGTACTC
>WJJB01000304.1 GCA_014729935.1 Candidatus Bathyarchaeota archaeon
CCCAAACGGCCGCTGGGAAAACGTGCGAGATAGGCACGAGCTTTACTGCGCAGGTCACCTGATGGAAGCGGCAGTTGCACACTACCGTGCAACCGGGAAAAAACATTTCTTGGATTCCTTGTGCAAGTTTGCGGATCACATCGATTCAAGATTTGGGCGGGATGAGGGAAAGGTAAGGGGATATCCCGGACATGAGGAGATCGAGCTGGCACTCGTAAAACTTTACCACGCGACTGGAAATGGGCGGTACAGGGACCTCGCCTCGTTCTTCATTAGGGAACGAGGGGAAGTGCCCTATTTCTTCCAAGAGGAAGCACGCGGGCGAGGGGAAGCCAATGGTGATTTTTTTGGAACAATCGAGCGCATGAAACACTGGCAAGCACATGCACCCATCATTGATCAGCAAGAAGCGGTTGGACATGCGGTTCGTGCTGGCTATTTCTATGCTGGTGCGGTGGATATTGCCCGCGAGCAGGGAGATATTGTCCTCTTGGATGCATGCAAGCGACTCTGGACAAATATAGCTACCAGCAAGCTCTATATCACTGGAGGAACTGGAGCAAGATATGAAGGGGAGGCCTTCGGGGATACCTACGAGCTTCCTTCTGAAAGTGCGTATGCAGAAACCTGCGCCGCCATTGCATTCATATTGTTTTCCCATCGCTTGCTTCAAGTTGATCTCGATGCAAAGTACGCCGACGAGATGGAACGTGCCTTGTACAACGGCATGATTAGCGGTGTATCCTTGGACGGGAGAAACTTCTTTTACGTGAATCCGCTTTCCTACACCACGGTTCCCGGTGAGAAGAAACGTCATCAAAGGAATACAAATCGCAGGCAAGAATGGTTTGGATGTGCATGCTGCCCCAATAACCTTTCCCGGTTGATCGCATCGATAGGATCATTCGCCTACTCCATTGATGATGCTCAAGATACAATAGCCGTTCATCTATTCATAGAAAGCAAAGTGAACCTCGAACTGGGAGCAACGGGAACTGAAGTGATCATCACGCAGGAAACGGCATACCCGTGGAATGGTGACGTTGCAATCACCATGTCGGTGGAAAAAAACGCTCGATTCTCCATGCTCCTGAGGATCCCTGGTTGGTGCAACCACCATGAGATCAACATAAATGATGAGAAGGTTGATGCGGCGATCGTCAATGGCTATGCACGATTGGAGCGAGCATGGCGAGATGGGGATCTCATATCATTTCACATGGACATGCCAGTTGCCCGCATCCATGCCAACCCGCGTGTTGCGGAGCTCCATGGTCGGGTTGCCATCACCCGGGGACCGATCGTGTATTGCATTGAAGGAGCCGATAACGGCAAGGACCTTCAACAACTACTCCTTCCGGCATCATCTGCATTGCAGGTGGACACGGAACCGTCAAGACTTGGCGGGATGCCTTGCATTACTGCAAGGGGATACCGTTCACGCATCAAGCCATCTGCCATCAATGCATTGTACACGGATATTGAAGGAGAGCTCGTGCCGGAAATAATCAGATTCATTCCATACCACGCCTGGGGAAACAGGAAACCCGGAGACATGCTTGTGTGGATCCGGGAATGCATGGTGTGTTTTCCTCCTTGAATCATACCTTTCTGGATCTAGGCTGTTAACCCACGCAGACATTCCCTTGATCTCTGCCATCTTATCCCCCCACCGTTTTCTTCCTTGATCTTCCATCCATCATGGAGCGCGGCTCGGAACCGGCGAATTCACTTGCAAGAAATGCCAATCTTGCCATCATTCACGACCAACCCGGTGACTTGGTGGCACTCCAGCTGAGCGTGTTAAACTACCACACCCTAAACTAAAGGGGCGGGTTTTCTCTCGCAAGACGGATAAAGTTTGCTTCAGCTGAAGGATCCTGTCTGCAAGATTTTCATTCTTGTGAAGTGACAATTCCCGCCATGAGCCGGTTTTGATCGCGTGTTTCCACCAGTTCCTTCAGTTCCTTCACCGCACCCGTATCATCATACTTGAACCGGTTGTGTAACTTGGAGATCTTTACCGCATTGAACACCCCGACACCGATGATCCGGGCAATACCCCTGCTGGGTCCAGCCATCTTGATGGCTTTCTTGAAGTCTCGAATAGAATTGTCATCCCATCCCCCAAGGAGCACGGTGATGGGAAAGTATACCAGCAACACGAGCACGATGAGAAATATCAAGCCAATGGCAATCGCCATGTAAAAATTGAAATCCAGTAGGAAATCAAGGAATAGTGCCTTGAATACCCAGAAGATGGAGAATAAGATGGCGGTCGACATGATGGGAACCGCCAAGGTTTGCCAGGGCATGATCTTGAGCTTGAAGACCCGCCTGTTGATATAGATGAAAGCAATGATGGTCTTGGCAAGGATGGCGGGATAATCACCCAGCGTCAAGACATATACCACGCCGTAGATGCCATATTCTTGGACTTGAAAGACAGCGATGGTCAGGGTGAACACGGACATTCGTGCCACTTCCTCGAATATCTTCAAAGCAAGCACCTGGTTCGCCTTCCCCGTGGCTATCAATATCTTGTCAGGGTATTGATTGTAGGAACGAGATGCACGGTACAACAAGGCAGGGATCAAGAAGGGAACCGTCAGCAGGTACCTATCCAGTCCCAAGCCAAGGAAAAGATCCTCGAAGATCGATATAACCGTGAGCATGATGGCGATGGCAAACCCGCTATTTATAGCAAAGAACCTCAGGGCGTGGGCATTATAATACTGGCAGAGCTTTTCCTTTCCATTCTGGTATGCCTCGGTGAAGATGGGAGTGAAGTCTTGATCGGTGAGTCGCTGCGTGAGGGCGACCAGCTGCACCGCCATATCCTTCAGCACGATGAAGGTCGTGTATTGCGGGATGAACTCCAGCGCTAACATCAACATGACGAATTCCGTGGTGCCGGAGAGCAAGCTCGGTAACCCCGTTTTCAACCCGAAGAAGGTACATTGCTTGACGAGCTCGAGATCAAAATCGGGGCGGAATAGCTCCTTGAAGGTGATACCATAGGGTTTCAATGACTTGGAGAGATAATACGCCGAAAGGAAGGAGGCTATAATATCATCTAGATACAACCCGAACACGGCACCTATGGCAATACCCATCAATTCGCCAATTCTCGGGTTGAGGGCTCCCAGGTACCTGCCCAAGAGCACGAATGCAATCTCGGTGATACGCTGGAATGCCTCTCCTTGGATGAAATCGATGGTTGCTTTCTTGTTGAATTGTTGCAAGGCGTTAAGTGTTCCCTTGAAGACTCCAGGAAAACCAGGCCATTGCTTGGTTACCACGGTGAGGATGATCCACGTGCCATATGCCATGGCGGTATTCGGAACCACCCAGATGGCCCAGGCGCTGATTCCCGTGATTTGCACGAGCCCAGTGATCATCTGGTACCAGATGAAGTATTGAATGTATTGCACCATCTTTTTCGGATTCTTGATGTTCTCATCTGCGATGAAACGGGAGATGGTGTTACTCGTGCCGATATCAAATAGTCGGAAGACCAGCACGAAGATGGCAGTGAATGTCTTGTTATATCCTTGGCTGGTTGGATACGGGTACAAGTATTTCAGCATAACGGAGACAAACAGGATCGGGATGAGCAGGATGCCAATTTCCAAGATGAGCTTGTACCAAAAACCACCGATGGGGCGGTGAAAACCAATTTCGTCCCATAATTTGCTAGTGGAGGTCGTGACGGGGGCATCCATTGATTTCCCATCTCCATCACTATTAGGATCCGTGGCATTGTCTCCTTGCGCTCCTTCAGGTACTACCATGATCTCCTTTTGGACCTATTCCTTATATAATGAACTACAAGTTCTTGACGAGTCCTTCTCCATCGAAAGTGCTCACGTGTATCCATTGATTTCGAACGGGGTATACTTGCCATCTCCATCCATTACTCCATTTATGGCTCCTAGCACGCGTGGTGTTTCGCGGAATCTTCTTGAGGGATGTTTTTTGCCACAGACAATTCATCACGATGAAGTATTTGAACCATCACTCGGCCGATGTCCATCAGAATGCCACGTCCTTTAGTATGCAGATGAATGAAGTGATCTCGCAAATATATACTATATTGTGTGAATTCCACGCAATTATCCACATGATGCGGTTAGATCAATTGATTCATATATGCGTGATTGGTATTCCTACTTAGTGTATAGGGAAGGATGTATTAATAGAATGCCGGGTTTTTACAATGAGACGGTTAATGAATCATCGAATGCATGGTAAATCTCTTCTAATTTTTTTTTCCACGTGCATGATCGTGCTGGCGGGGGTCATGCTGCTTGGAAGTGACCGCGACATAAATGATGACTGGCAAGGAAATGATCCAATATCATCGGAGGTGAACTGGGCAAACGTGCCCCTCGACGGGGTGCGCATCGGTGCAATGATTGGTAACGGGGAGGATAACCCGTTCACCGAATATCCCAGCGTTTACAATGACTTGGTAGATAGGAAAGCGAATCTCACGACGATCACCGAAACCACCATTGATGGAACCATACTAGCTAATTACGATCTCATCTGGATCGACGAGGAGGGGTCCTTGGGAACCGATGAACGAAACGCAATCAAGAACTGGGTACATGATGGGGGGCGTTTTTTAATCTCGGGTGATGATGAAATTACCGGGTCTGGAGAAGATCTCGTGCAAGTATTCAATATATCTATTGATTACGAACCACAGGTCGACGATCTCACCAGCGATATCACCCCGCATAACATCACCA
>WJJB01000305.1 GCA_014729935.1 Candidatus Bathyarchaeota archaeon
GAGGAAATCCTTTATATTCACCTCCATAAGGAGCATTTCCACCAATTCACCTTGTGAAAGGTTCATGTCGGTTGCCACGAATTCCAGGGCAGGATTCTCAATGTCCGAAAGGTGGTCCTTGATCATGGCCTCGACAGTGTATCCCGCCAAGTCTTCTTCGTCTACTTGGCGGGATCGCAGCTCTTCCTTAAAATCCTCCAGGGAAAGTCGAACGAATGATGCCAATCCACCATCATATGCCTTGAGTCGATTGATGTCCTTTAGCTTGATTTCCTTCTCGTCCAGTTCCTCCTTGATCTCCCGGTAATCCATCGTCAGCGCGCTCGTGAAGAGGGGGATGTTTTGGATACCATTCCTCTCCAATAGCTCCATCAAGCTGGAAAACTCGAGATCCAGCAAGTATTGCAGGAAGTAGGTGACCCGGTTTGCGGATGATTCTGCCTCATCCTGCAATCCTTCCTTTATCCTCTCCAAGACCATCGATTCGATCTCGTCCAACGTGCGATTTTCTTCCATGGATTCCTTGAAGATAGTAACGATCTCGTTTTTAAGGATGTTCGACCTGTAAAACGCGTCCACCCCACGGGAGGAGATTGGCATCCGTTCAAGTGCCTGGGCGTAAATTTTCTCGGTTAGTTTCTTTATAGGTATGTAAAGAACCTCCAAGTCCTTGAGGTCGTCTATCCTGAGAAATTCTATGATATCCTGCCGGAACTTGTTAAAGCTGAGAAGATCTTGATCGGAACCCTCATCACCTGTTGAATCTCCCGAGTTTCCGATATCGACCAATCCTTCTAGGAAGTCAAAGAAATAGTATTCCGGGAAAAGCCTGAATATTTCTATCAAGTCGTCTTCGAACGTGTCGAGAATCTTGTTTTCTCTCTCCATGAGCTTGATTTTAGGTGTGTTGAGCATTAAATCGAATATATTACTATAAAACGCCATTATATTCTCCCGAACGCGAATGCCATCAGAAATCACGTCACCGAATAACGTCTTAAGCTCACGGTACATGTTCCTTTCCTTTTCGAGGGAATTTTCA
This sequence comes from Candidatus Bathyarchaeota archaeon, assembly GCA_014729935.1. GTDB lineage: Archaea > Asgardarchaeota > Lokiarchaeia > Sigyniarchaeales > Sigyniarchaeaceae > WJJB01. Next base: position 1,043 of record WJJB01000305.1, read on the forward strand.
CCGGGATATTCAATCGCGAAATCTTCAATCAGGAGAGTGGCTGCTGATGCCTTCACCAAGTTATCGAGGGATTTCTCGTCGTCGCCGGTAATTTTCAGGAGTGCATCTTTTTGGTCGGGTTCCTTGAACAGGGCCACGAGTTTCCTGGTTATTTGGTGAACCTTGTTTTCCAGACCATTCGCTTCTTTTACTTTTACTTCCATGTTAGATCCCCTCGTTGTGCGTGAACCAGCTTGAGAAAATATCGACATGAAGCTTTCCAGGGTGTAATTCGAATTCCAGCATGTACTCCACGCCAGCCTTGCGCCAAGATAACCTTGATGGTGAATTAACGAAGGATGAAAGTGGATTCAGGCTGTCCTTTATGCTTTCACTTATTAGTTTATTCCTGAATTCTTCGATTCCAGTATCTATAACCAAGAGATCTCCCAGATCCACCGTTTCGAGAGCCTCCCTGATTTTCTTGCCGAAGTACCTGGGAAATCTTTCTTGCACGTCTTGGCTTTGCTCGAAGCGCTTAATGAATTCCAGGAGCAATTGCTTTTCCCGGGTGTCGTTCATGGTTGCGATGTAACTGCTGATCACGGAAAAGGTGTTCTCGAATGTTTCTTGCTCATTCGAGACTATCTTTATAAAATCAAGGAATTTTGAAACGATTTCTGCTCGGGTCATGCTTGATTGCGCGTGCTTGATTTGGAAAACATTACTAAAGGCAGCGAACCAATTTTCGGCAAGATTGCTCCATTCGAGTGGTAATTTCTCAATTTCATCCGTGAAGAGATCCCCGAAATGTTTTGAAAAGCTTTTTGGATCGTAGTAATGGTCCGAGTGTATTTTCATAAACACATTATACACGTCTGGTTGCATGATGAAATCCTCCAAGAAGGATACATCACGCTTCAATGCCAAGAATTTTTGCACATGTGGATGAATCGTATCCTTTTCCTCCTCGTCCAAGAGCTGGCTTGCGAATTCAATTAACTCTGTAGTGGATAGCTTGAAGTTGCTGATGAAATCATCGAGTTTGGTGATGATATCTGACTTTATCCCCTCGATGTCCAGAAGCACGCCCCTTGCTTGATCCAGTGAAAGAACGAGACCACGAATCACCTCGTTTAGATATTCCGTGCTAAATTCTTGGAGAATGCGATTTCCAACTTCCTTCACCACCCCTTGTTCGTTAGCAAGCACGGAATCATTAAGATACTGTCCAATAATTTTGCTGCATTCAACGAATAAAGCACGTCCAAGGTTTTCCAAGAGGGGAAAAACACATTTCTCACTTATCATATCAAGCTCCTTTCGAAACTCATCCATGATTTTCCTTGCAAGGTTGGGATCATGGAGCATAAGCGGTGAGATCACGTTTTCATGAACCGAGTATCTTGCTATCTTGAATATCTCTATAATATCTCTTGCAAATGGTTCATCCCCGAATACTTCCTCGTAGCTTTCAAGTAACACATCGATTTTTTCATCATTAAACATGTCCTCCCCGATGTCAACGAGGATGTTTTCAAGGCTATGAGATAGTTCATTCATTTTTTGTCCAATAGAGGTAAACCTATTCTTGGCAGTTTCCTTGATATCGGCGATGTTCATTGAAAAATCAAACGGCCCCCTGGAAATATCATCCAAGACATGGTTTAACGAAATTTCCACCAGTTTTGCTTTCCATTCGTGAACTGAATTGGTTAAACTGCTGATCCACGATGCTTGGATCGTTTGAAATATCTCTCGAACCACTCTAGGAATGATGGGCGGTGGGGTGATATCCTTGAAAAACTCAACAACGATATCATCATCCATGTTTTTAAGTGGATCAAGGGTGAACGAGAAATTATCATCATCTATTATCAAGGCTTTCCTGAGATAATCGACATGGTATGGGATATCGAGGGTCGCGAATTGGCATTTTTCGAACCTTGGATCAATGATGGATATTAGATCATCTTCCTCCAGGTTGCCATTACCTTCCCCGCTTTCTGCCTTTGCTTTAGCGACCCATTCACGTTCCAAGTAGTCTCGTTCCAAGTATTGCAATGCGATCTTGGAGTGATATTGCAATACTTTTTCCTGTTGCATGAAATTAATTCCCCGAACAAGGGTGACATCCCTTACCTCTGTTAATTGCTCCTGGACTTGTTCCAAGGATGGATGGATTTTCCTATGATCGAGGGCAAGATTGGAGAGTGTGTATAGCTTGAAGATCATTTCATCCCCCTTGATGGAGGAGGGCATGTACAGTAACGAACCACTAGCTGAGGGAC
>WJJB01000306.1 GCA_014729935.1 Candidatus Bathyarchaeota archaeon
ACACGATACCTTGGAGGTACCACACCCACACGTTAATGCCAAAAACGAGTGCCCACGTGGTATCTATCAAGAGGGTATAGAAGAAGGCGAATCCCGCGCCCATGCAACCGTAAATAATCTGCACCTTGATGGTCAACACCCTCCGTAGATTCGTTTTGCGAATCATTCCCCCTAACAAGCCCAAGGTCGTGTATAGCAGGACCTGCAGGGCTAGAAGTGGCGCGGGTGACATGCCGTTCACGTTGAATACGAAATACATGGTTGCTGAAACCAAACCATTGAGCATCCCGATGAAATGACCGAAGATCATTCCACCTAGGAACACGAGTACTGACAAGAACTCGACGTTTGGAATAAGGGTGAACGCGTATGCAGCGCCAACCGTGGTGGCGGAATACACCCCCACTAGGGCAATCAAGAGAGGTTCAGGTTCTTTTCTGGGTTCAGGTGCATCGCATGGTTCTGATTGGCTCTTCGGGCTCTTTACATCTTCTCCTGCATTCATTTCTGTACCCACTCGATGAAACTATCATTTTTCAGGCAATATAAGCTAGAAGCCTTCCCAGGCGAGACTCCATCGATCCAGTATAGCCATGAGTCACCTTTCCCATTAATTCTCGTTATCAGGTAACCATTGGGATATACCTCGTATTCAATGGTAAAATGGTCGCTCATGATGGAAAACACCGTGAAATCGCCCGTGGATTTCGTGAGATCTTCTAATAATTCGTTCGTCCCGTTCTTGTATTGCACTTGGATGGTGATATTTTCCACGAACATGATATTATCGCAAACATCTTCCCCATCATTCCCAAGATTCATCAAGGATGGTAATGCGTAGGATAACACCGATATACCGGACACGGTAACGATTAGTACCGCTAAGATCACTTTCCAATTGAATCTAGATTCTTTCATGTCAACTCATGACAGTCTATAGATAACCAAGCAACAAGTATACCAGCTTTGAATACAATAAGAAGGTACCTATTACAGGGAATAGTCCACCTGAAAAATTCCCCGCTCACCCGCCATCACGGTGTCTCAGGTAATATAACACACGTATCGTTCTTTTAGCTAATGGTAAGAAAGGAAGGAAATTTCAGGATGAAGAAAGTCACGGATGCCGATGAGTTATTTTACTTCAAGAGGCAGTTTTTTACGCTCGATGGCTTGTGGATCATTGAAACGGAAAATGCCACGGATCTTGACATATCACTAAAGATCGATCTCGCCGTATGGCAAAGACTGCTCGAAATCGGCTATCGGCGCATCAGGAGGCATCTTGGAATTCACGAAACTGACATGGATGTTGTAGCCATCATTGATATCCTTTCCTTTCGCTGGTCCGTGGAAGGATGGGTATATGATATCATCGAGAAGAAAGCCGACCGTGGGCGAGTGAAGATCATGAAGTGTCCCTACAAGGAAATCATGCAGAGAAATCCCGAGAGACGAACAATTATCCCGCGAATTTGCACTGAAATCTGCATCCCGATATATGATGAGGCGGTTCGTTCCATGAAGCCATCCGTGCAATTGAAGAGGACTTGCTTTCAAGGCTTGGGTGATGAGTCGTGTGATTTCGAGTTTTCCATGCATGATTGAAAACTGTAAGAGGTCATGTGAAGTTTTTTAATTTGTAAAGCATTTGACTCAAATGGAAATCTCAACCACATATATACTGTAATAGGTTGGTTCCATCATGAAAAAAGCATCGAAACAAGTATTCCTGCTTGGTGCATTATTGTTTATCACCATGTCAGCATGTTCGGGAAGATCCAGTGGCCATTCCATGACTATTCCCGACCCGGTACCAGGACAAACATATGTTTGGGATATCAACGCCACAAATGGACTCGTTCAATGGTATGATAATAGCTTCATGTTTATCGCAAACATGACTTTTTCAAGCCCAGGCCGTATAAGCTTGGACTTGAATGGCCAGCATCAAAATGACCAAACTGGTACCAATGTGACTGGCTTGGTGTGGTATGGCAACATGAGTGAGTGGTATTACGATAGCTCCGATTACGTGAAGAATTGGACCAGGGAAAATGCTTCAATGACCGAATACGGGTTGGCACTCACTCTTTCCGTCGTCAATTTCCCCACCATCCAATGGTATGGCGGGTTCATTTCACAAGTAAACTGGGCGGAAATTGAAGTGATTTTGGGTGATTTAGCCAAAAGGAAAGATGGGCGCTTGTGCATCACATACTCAGATACGTTTCAAGAGACATATCTCGAGTATGATCTTGGTACAGGCGTGTTGCTTCATGCCAATACGTCGGCGGGTGATTATCACTTGGAATTTACCATCCAAGGCTACCAACCGATTACCCTTGGCGGGATCCCTGGTTACAGCATCCTTTGGATCGGACTCATCTTGATTGGTTGCGCGGTTCCGTTGATCGCGAAGCAAAAACGCGATCGAGGGTAGCCGGCATGCCACCTCATTTTTTTCTACTTGTGCATTCGGTTCTCAGTTTAGAAAAGGCCCCCCCATGGTTGATAGGCAGCACTATCAATTCCGAATCGTTTTCCTGCTTGCTGCTTGTATGCCTCCTTGTCTCGTTCAAACATGGCTTGAAACATTGCTTGCTCTAATGCAGAACCTTCTTGGTATGATGCAAGGAATGGAACATGGTTAGCATGCATCTTAAGGAACCGCAATACGTCTTGATTCTTCCGTCCTAGCTGCTTTCCCAAGTCCATCACGTGGTCCATGAATACTTCCAAGGGGTGCATTTCGTTTAGCAAGCCACATGCCAAGAATTCCCGGGCACTGTATGTTCGGCATGTCATTAAGATCTCCTTGGTTTTCAAGATACCGAGCTGCTGCACCATGAGCATTACGCAATTTGCGCCTGGATACAGTGAATGATCGAGCTCGGGCATTTTAAACGTGGCAGAGTCCACTGCGATGCGGAAATCACTTGCCAATGCATACACGACACCCATGCCCATGCACCTGCCATTTATCGCAGAGATCGTTGGCTTCCCGTGGTATATAACACTCGCCGTTTCAGCTCCAAGCCGTTCCATTCGCTTGGACATGGTTTCCCGCTGCTCCGGGGAATAGCCGTTTGAAAGGGAATTCACGTCCATCCCAGTGGTAAAATTGTCGCCGGTTCCCGTGATGACGACCACCCTCACCTTGTCATCCTGTTGCGCATGTAACAAGGATTTCTTGAGCTGTTCGAGCATTGATGGAGTTAAGGAATTCGCTTTTTCAGGCCTATTCAGCGTGATGAGCTGCAGGCGACCTCGCCGGCTTGACAATATTCTGTTATCGCTATCCATGGCATACCATTATTAGTACAAAAGAAGATAAAATATTACCATGGCTACCGCAGGTAATGAATCCACTGGATCACCTGATTCACCTGATTCCTCAGGTGGTGAGTCCATCTCCGTGACGATGCGAACTGCTTCCACCAAGCGAGTCGTCACGGGGGGCGTCATACTGACGATATTTGACATCTTGGGATCGCTTTTTTTCACGCTCTACACCATTGCACAATCGGGTCTTCCTCCCGATGAAGGGGGCGTTCTGGCTGTGGTAACCTCCTTCCAAGCAATGCTCAAGTATTTTGCCATGTTGGGATTCACCGGGGCGGGAGCCAAGTTCATTTCCGAGTACCTCGAGCGGGACAAGCAAGAAGCACGCAAGTATGGCATTTCTGCAGCCAAGTATAATTTCCTGGTGATTGGCTTACCAATCGTTGGCATTGCAGTCATCCTCTTCATAAAGAAACTATTTGAAGGAGACAACCTTTCCATTCAAGCATTTTTCATCTTGATTTTTCTCATGCTGGTGGATCGATTGCGGTCCTGTTCCGATCTCTATCTGCTTGCCTATCAGCGTTATGACCTGTATGCAATATCCTGGGGAATTCCGTATGGAGCGATGTACACCCTTGCATTCATCTTGCTTCCCATTTACGGCCCTGTTGCACCATTAATTGCTTGGTTGTTCGGCACCATCGCCATGTTCCTGCTATCCATGTTCTTCGTTTCCAAGATCTCGGAATTCCCCATCCGGGATATGTTTTCATGGCGGAAGGAGTTTGGCTTGTTCAAGAAGATGTTCTCCTTCAATTTCTTGTATTCATTGGCAAATCTTTGTTTTGCAATGCTCACCACGACCTTGCTCATAACCATGGGTAGCGAGCTGGGCTTTTTGACCCAACAAGAAACCCAAGCACTTGGCGTTATTTCCACCTTCTCCAACATATTGATCAACGTATTTGGTATCGTTGCAGGAATTCAACCAGCCGTGAGCCAAGCGTTCTCATTGAAGAACAAGAAATTGGTCAAGAATTACTTCCTTGCTACGGTGAAATTCCCGTTGATGATGACTGTGGCAGTCACGACCTTCTTCCTGGTATTCGGGCGCGAGATGATCGAGATCTTCTACGACACGAACGGAGATGGAAGGTATGCAGTGATTGGATTATTCATCATGATCGTGCTAATACCTTCCTATTCCATGGGTGCATACGCGTCCCGCTGGGATAACATATTAGCGGGAATCGGCAGGCCAGAAACCGCGATTATCCCGTGGTTCATGGGCATGGGCATCGCCTTGGTGGGACTCGTTGCCACTTGGATCTGGGTGCCCGGTGGAAGGTACCTGGTGGACAACATTATCATGATTGATCAGGAAGGAATCATGGTTCCTACCAATTACGGCATCACGTTGCAATTCACCGTGAGCTTGATATCCATGGCTGCAGGGTTGGTGGTCCCAGGCATCTGGATCATTTCTATCACCATCAGGGTGCTCGGTATCAAGATTCCCCGGCGTTTTATCACCGGACCGATGGCATCCGCATTCATCACGGCAATCATCATGCTCCTCTTGAAGTTCTTCATCCCCTTGAAGCAATCCCTGGAACAATTAACAAGTAGGCAGGTCGGGGGCATCCTGTACACCATCGCCATGATCTTGCTTGGTGTCATGATTTACCTTACCATCTTGGTCTTGATAGGGGGCTTTACCATTGAGGACGGGCGCTTCTGGAAATCGGTCGTTGGGACGATCCCGGTGGTCAAGAATTTACTTGTGCCTCTTTTCCTGTATGGGAGATTTTTGCTCAAGCATGTCCCGCAGCGAATGAAAACCCGGCCAATCAAGTGGATCACAACGACCAAGCGAGGTGACATGGAGCGGGATAGTGAATTCACAATAACCGATGATTTCAATCAATCGGTGGGAGAGGCTTTGCATGCCGGGAAGGAAATCACGTTCTCGGTGTTCATGAAGGGAATTAACCAAAAATATTACCACCTACTGGTCATCCCCAAGATAGACATGAAAGTGCTATCTAAAGCCATCGTATATAAGGAATCAATCGAAACTGACCTTTCCATTCCCATGACATTCGTGGTTCCTGACACGCTTGAATCGGGTTACCACGAACTGTATATTGATGTGGAGATGTATACGCAGCCCCGGGAAGATATCAACATGAACATCTTGACATCAAGGAAAAAATTCTGGACATATTTCGATTTCAGGTTCAAGTGGTGGGACGAGATCATCAAGTATATCACGATTGAAGATACCCAAACCGATCAAGAGACCAATCCAGCAAATCGTTTCAATGTGCCCTAGAACACTTCTCCCCATATTCGACAAAACTTAAATAGTCTCGCATCAAGAATAAACACACCGCAAGGGAGAATTTTGAGATAGTTGGGCGAAAAAGGTCCGCTTTTCAATAATATTTGAGCATGTTTAATTTTATTAAGCGAAAGTTACGAAAATGTATCAATCGCCAACGTTATAAATGATAAAATCAATGTAGTTATGCATCACGCGCTCACGCTCGTGACTATCATCATTATGAAACCTAGGGTGCCGTTAATCGATGGCGGATGGCTTTTTTAAATCAATCACATTGGAAATCGCACGGGTAATAAACAAGCATTTTTCCGACGGAGCAATCATCGAAGTAAAGCATATCAGGAAGGTCATGGGAATCTCCTCACGGAACCGCTCAAAAATCATATTCATCTCAAGAGCGCTCCAGACGCTCTCAGATAAGGGATCGCTCGAGTATGTAGGCAGGAACAGTCCCAAGAAATACAAGAAAGTCGAACATCTTGATATCAGTGCTATAAAGGGATGGGACATCTAGATCCCCCGACCCCTTTTTTTCATGTGCCACGAGATAACCACGTCCTTTAATTATTTGGGGGTGGGGCGTCGTGCCACGTGCCGATTCGACGCCCACGTGAACGTGGAGGAGTTCTCGGCAAGAAAATTAAAGAGAAAGAGTTGGAAAACGGTTGCTGGTGCAATGGTTTTCCTTTCTTACACCAACCACGAAAATCGTTCTTGGATCAACGTGTACTCCTTTAATGTCTTGAACCTGGAAAACATCATCACGTTGACATCAATTACACCATTGATGAGCCTGATCTTGTTAAAGAGCTTTTCCAAGTAATACAGGTTGGTGCCCTTGAAACCAACTAAAAGATCCAGGTTTTGGCTGTGAAGGCAGAACGACACGAACTTGGTGAAGGTGCTATCCTCCTCGGGGCCAACCTTTTCGATCATGGCATTGAATACATGCTGATCCTTGCCACACTCGATATCCATGAAAAGCAAGCCATCGATTCCCGGTTCCCTGTCGATGTTCTCGTGTTTAATTTCTTTCATCTCTCCAAAGAAGAAGACAGTTGTTTCGGTCACTCCCTTGATGGAGCGTAGTCGATTGATGATATATTGATTCAATGTCTCGGGTGTCTCACACCAGATGAAGATCATCACGTCAAATGTCTCGAACACGATGGACAGTGCCACGGGTTCAATGCCGTTCGCGCTTACTAAGGAAGCTTGGAGATTCTCCCACACGTCCTCGAGATTACGGTTCTTGATATCAAGCGTTACCGCTGCCATCATTCCCATGTTTGCGTCACCTTGTTTCGTGCTATGGAATAATTACCTTGATATTATAATTTGGATACTACCTTATTATTGTTGGGAATGAATCTTTCCATGAAACCTATCGACTACCCCGTAGTGGCAAAAGCGCATGATGCCATGCACGTGCAGCATAAATATTGGTCTCGAAAACCAGTGAACGTTTTCCGGGAGCATATCGCCGCGATGACAGAACCAGGTGATATCTTGCTCGATCCATTTTGCGGATCTGGCGTGAGTGTTTCCCAATCGTTGATTTTAGGAAGGAAAGTAATTGGAACCGATATAAATCCCATTGCGATCCATATCACCCGGAATACCATTCAAAGGGGAGATATCGACCTGATATGCGGCGTATATGAACGGTTAAAGCATCGATTGGAACCCGTGATACAGGATTTATACAAGACCCGGTGCACCAGGTGCCTGCACATCGATACCACCGAGACCATATGCATCCACTGGAAAGTCCATCATCCCATTCGCATCATTTACACGTGTAAATCCTGCGGTGAGGGTAACTGGAAGCGAAAGAAGTTCAGCAAGCGACCAGAAGCTGAAGACCTCGCCCTTCTCGATTCGATAGAGAATCAAGAGATACCGCATTGGTACCCTGCAGTAAAAATCCCGGAAGGCATCGTGTTCAACCAAGCACGGCAGCAAGTGGAAAATTTCCACCAGCTTTTCACGAAAAGGAACCTGCGCGCCCTTTCCATCATTTTCCACGAGATCGAATCATTGCCTACCAGCACCAGGAAGGAAACGAACATAAAAGAATTATACAAGTTTGCCTTCACCTCCATGATTCACCTTTGTTCCAAGATGACCCCCATTCGCCCATCCAGGCCCTACTCGAGTTTCTGGGCAACTAACTCCTACTGGCTACCGGGAAAATTCATGGAATCCAACGCGTGGAAAAAATTTGAATCGGCAATCATCGGTCCACAGGGATTGGTGGCTTCGCGCCGGGACGCAAACGCAAAATTACCCAAGGATATCACCTTGGTGGATGGCGTGCAGGAACTGCAAGAAAGGGATGGGGCCGTCGCATTGCTTAAAAAACATGATGCCCGTCACCTCACGGAGATAATTCCCAAGAACAGCATAGACTACATCATCACCGATCCACCTTACGCGGGTTCAATCCCTTACCTTGAATTATCCACCTTATGGGCAACGTGGCTCAGGATGGACACCGAAATGGAGTATGGTGATGAGATCTTGGTGGATCGCACCCGGGATAAGGATTTGGAAGACTTTGGATCCATGTTGGAGCAATTTTTCCATGAAGCATTCGCAATACTCAAGCCGGGGAAGTATTTATCTTTCACGTATCATAATTTGGACGTGAACGCTAGGAGATCCATTCTGCGAGCACCCTTGCGCGCTGGATTCGTCTTGAAATCAATTGTCTACCAACCACCACCTAGAGTCAGCCCCGCGCATACGTTACGCCCTTTCAATTCTGCCGTTGGGGATTACATCGTTCGGTTGCATAAACCCACTTCTGATGAGTCTCAATCACCTGCATTACTACTTGAAGCTGAAGAAACGCCTCACGAGTTAAGAGACCGACAAGAGGCAATCTCCACATTGATCACGAGAATTCTCTTGGAC
>WJJB01000307.1 GCA_014729935.1 Candidatus Bathyarchaeota archaeon
ATTCGTTCACGATGGATAACCTTGCATCCACGGGTGCAGGTTTTTCAAGTGGAGGGGGACCGGGCGTAACTGGCGTGGGGCTAGGTGCAGGGGCTCCCGCCTCTTGAGATCCCGGGATAGGAGGTTGCTTGGAACCTGCAGAGAGTAAAGATACTTGGTATTCGAGGTTCTTGATGTCGCGCATCATCTCCATGAAATTACTCATGAGGGTCAAGTACGTCTTGGTTTGGACGTATAGAAGGTTCTTGAGCAATTCCATCTCTGAGGGCTGGCCGATGGCTTCAGATTTAGACACGAAAATTTCCTTCAAGTTTTTAGCGATTTCAGGCTCGTTTTCGGTGGCTATTTCGCTAAAAATTGACGACCGCATGAACTCGTGCGGAAAGGAGAATTTCGAGAGAATCTCCCTGAATTTTTCCTCGAGCCATTGCATTTTCACGATGAAATCAATATCTTGGATTACATCGGGATCGCATTTATGGAAATCGACAATGATGTGCACGTCAACACCGGTTTTATCCAGAATTTCGAGTACCGAAAAGAAATACTGCAAGGAATCTGCATATAGTTCATCATCCTGCGTGTCAATGATGTAAAGCAATACTTCGGTATTTAGGAAGAATTCCTCGGGATTATCGAGATATTCCTTCCTGAAGCTTTCCTGCCCCCCGAAATCCCAAATTGCCAAGTTTACGTCTTTGAGCTCGAAAGTCTTGTGCGCTACACTCACCGTGGGAGATGTTTCCTTGAATTTTTCATCCGGTTTTTCACCCGTGAGATAATTGATGAAGGAGGTCTTACCAGCATTCTGCATGCCCATGACGGCAACTTTCGAAACCCGCTCGACTTTTTCCCGGCTTTTCTTGTTCAATAATTTCTTCAGGATTTTCACCATCACGAGCACGGCATCGACATCAGGAGTTTCCAAGTCCTTATCTTCCAATTTCTCCTTGATCTCGCTGGTGTTAACTTTCACCAAGTCCTTGATTGATTCCAATGAAAGATCCTTGAATGCTTCCAAGGCAGGACCGTCAACGTTCCTTAGCTCGGAAATGTTCAATTTCATTAATGCCTTGTAATCCTTTGCGTCGATTCCTGGCTTGAAGAATCGCTCCATTAAGTAATCTAGAGTGCCTTTCTTTGATTCGGACATTTTTTTCTCCACTCGACAAGTGTTATATAAAATACTATTTGGATTATGATTTTAAAAATATGATGCGATAATGAAGGCATGCTTCATTCAGCTCGTTGCGATCAAGAAAAAGACTCATCAAGGGCCTTGGTGATCTCGTTGCAAGAATCAAGCATCATCTCCACGTAGAACACCAAATCCTCCATTGACATTTTCTTCCCGTTCTGCTTTTGTTCAAGGATGAGCTCGCAGAAGCCTTGAATCGTATTCACGCCGCTTCTTATTTGAAGGTTTAACGATTCCAAGGGAAGAATCTCCTTTTTTTCCAAGTAGATCTTATTTATTTGGTTTATAAAATCCGTGAATATATCATTGTCATCCATGAGAATGAGTTCCTTTCCAATCTTGTGGAACATCATTTCCATGCGCTTGAAATGGATGATGGGGATTTGGGGTTGCGCGGAATCTCTAAGCAGGATGATCACGTAGAGTTGCTTCCTTCCCCGGGCTGTCTCGTCCTCCACTTCCATCTTGCATCCCTGGGCGTAAATATCGCCAAAATCGAGAATCACGTACTTGCTCTTGGTGTGCAATGCATCCCGCAAAACTCGCTCGAGAAAATCCTCGTCGTCGATTTCTTTTGAATACGTGAGAGCCCTCGGCCCAAGTACATGGTCGTATTTTCCCAAGATCACGAGGAAGGGAATCTTGGCAAGTTCCTTATTGAATTCAAACTGTTCTGGCATATACAATCAATCCCTGTTGTAGAAATCTACCTGTAAATCCTTGTATGCATCATTTATTTCTTTAACCCTATTGATATCCTGTTCCATGACCGCCTGCACGAGCTTGCTCTCTAATTTCTCCAACTCCGTTAATGCACGTTTCACCTGCTTCTGGATAGTGGAGCGAAATTTCTCGAAGCTCTTGAATAGCTGTTTTGATTGGTTGACATCGAATATCTCCAGTGCATCAACGCGTTCCTTGTAATTCGCATTTAATTCATCGATCCATGCATTGAGTTCTATTTCTAAATCTGCCGTGTTCTCTAGAACGCCAATGTCAATGGCTTTTTGCAACACGTGTTCATGTTGAATGATGAATGCTTTCAACCACTCGACCATGGATGTCTTGTACTCGCTAATATTGGTCCCAGGGTTCATGAAGAAGGTTATGAAAAGCTGGTCGATATTAATTACGTAAATTGCCAAGTTCTTCCCCTTCAACTTGAAATCCGTGATATCCATTACCTTGATTTCCTTTGAAAAATGCTCGAGAGCAGAAATGAAAGGGGGGATAAGATCAAGCTCGGTCTGAGCGGTAACGCCAAGATACTTGTTGAATGCCCCTGCGTGGCATTCCCCTGTCAGGATATTTTTACCCATTGTATCCGACAGGAGAATGCCTATGAAAGGTGGTGCTTCTATTTCCACCCGCACATTGGTGGTCTTGAATTTTCTTTCCATGGTGGCAAGTTTTTTCCTGGTAAATTCCACGAGTGAATCGTAAAAAGTGTGCTTATCCTCGATGGTGAGTTCATATTCAAACTGATCATCGAGATTCAGGATTCTAAGATATCCCCGGGCGTGAAGCATGTCGATCATGGAATCAAACGTTTTCTCGTCCAGCTTTAAATCCGCTAGGAGGGCTTGTCTGGTGATTCGAGATTTATTCATGAACTGGTTGAGGATGCTCACGACGTATTTTATCCGGTTGTAATCCAACCCTTCGAGTTGAATTTCCCTATCCAAGGTGTCCTGGATGATATCCTTGAAAAAATCCAAGGTAGCCATGAAAAATTCCTTCTTGATGCTCGTGAATTGAGCGATCAGGTTATCTTGCTGGTGAAGACGGGGTAAAAGCTCATCCTCCTTTAATTTTCTCTCTGGTTCTTCAAGTAAATCCACCTTGTGCAAATTCACGTACACACTTGCACCTGGACATCTTTTTTCCCTGATATCGAGGATCTTGTTAATAAATGAGTGAATCGTTTTATCATCGCTCGTGGATTCAATCACGACGATGATGTTCGATGCAGAATCAAAAATGTCGTTATGGTCGTCATTCAACCATTGCTTGATTTCCTGCCCCGCGAGGTCAAACACGCCGATGGGTTCTCCAAAATTCAAAACGATGGATTCCATTCCATAAGTTGGATCTTCTTCAAACTTCAGGAGTTGCTCAGCAGATTCGTACTGGAAATATACCTTTCTCAAGGTGGTTTTCCCAGCCCCTGGAGGTCCCACGAAAATGATTTTTTTCCTTTCCATTCATGTTTCACCATTTTGCTTCAAGTTCAAGAATAATCCTATATCTTCACGTATCTTGCGTTTTTGGATGAGATCCGAGTGTTTTTTGCAAGCTGAGGAGAAAAATGCCCCTTTTTTGGTCACGGAATAGACTGTCTCCCTTTTCTTTTCGAGGAATTCTCTTGACGCTAGTGCATCCAAGATTTGCTTTGCTTCTGCGAGGTCCATCGATAATTTCTCAGCAATATCTCCTAAAGAAAATTGAATGCCCTGGGTGTACCTCAAGAGTATTTTTAACTGGTTCTCAACGAGCTTGAATTGTCGTGGATTGATTGGAATGACTTCCCGTTCAATGCAAGCCTTCATGATGCCCAATGCGACCAGCATTGTCTTGAGATAATACCCCTCCACCACAGAGGTTTTCAAGAAGTTGGATCGCTTGCATTCATCCTTGAACCCGGGAGCCTTGACGGAAATGATCCGTTCGATGTTGACTATCTTGGTATACACGTCAAGCTCCGGCAGGAGGTCACATTTATTAAATAATATGAATAGTTTCGAGTTCTTGCACCATTGTTCCCTTAATTTTAATAATTTTACAAGGAAAATTATGGACTCCTTGATCTTGGACGTTGCATCTAACATACAAACAAGCACGTCGGTTTCCAAGAGAACATCTGCGCGTTCGTTCAACCAATCCGCAAGTTCTTGCCCCGCAAGATCCCACACGGCGATCATGCTCGAGAAATAGCGATAGGTGTCCGTGTCGATTCCCCTGGTCGGTTCCAAGCTTGAATCAAGCAATTTCAGTGGATTGATGTTTTCAAAAAAAACTTTCTTGAAGGTTGTTTTCCCAGCGGCCATGGGTCCGATCATAACAAGTTTCTTCTTTGATTCCCCATCGTGCATTGGTGCATCCAAGTCGAACATGACTAACCACTTTTCTGCCTATCCCTGCTTCCTTTCCATTTCGGTGCATTCCTTGTTGATCAACTTGATGGTATCCAAGTCTTGATGAAAGATAGCGCGGACAAGCCTTGTTTTCATGGAATCAAGCATCTCGAGATCTTCTTCTTGATCCTCTATTCTTGATTCGAGTTTACCAATCCGGGTGAAAATTTCTTTTGCTTCTTGCAAATCGTAAATTTCAAAGGAATTAGCTTTTGATTCATATATTTCGTTCGTTGCAACAAGCCAGTCCTTTATTTTTTCATCCATGGGCATCAGGATGTTAACCGAACCGAGGTTTAGTGCCTTTTCAAAAATTTCCCTGTTTTCATTGATGAGAGTGGAAATGAACTGGTGCAAATCCTTTTTCAATCCATCTTCATTCGTGTTGGGGTTCAGGAAGAATATGACGAGGAAATTGTCAAAACCGATTACATATAAGGATATAAATGTCCCGTGGAGCTTGAAATCCCCCATGTCGATGATCTTGATTTCCTTCGAGAAATGTTCCAAGGCGGATACGAAGGGAGCAATGAGATCCAGCTCGCCCTGGTAAGTGATACCTAGGTAATCGTTGAAGATATCATCCCCGGCTTCAGTAGCAATCAAGGTTCGTCCGATTTTATCCGCAACAATACATCCAAGGATTGGAGGTGCATCTCTCTTTACTTTTACTTGGAAATTCAAGTATTTTTCCTCTAGCTCCCTTAACTTTGTCTCTGAGTAATCTGAAATGGATTCGAGAAATATTTCCTTGTCTGGAAGGGAAATATGCACTTCCAAGTCATTTTCCTTCTCGTTAGTAGTGATGTAACCCTTCAGTCGTAGCATTTCCATGATATCCTTGAACCTGGCATCACTCAACCGCAATTCATTCTTGGCTGACGAGAGATAAATCATGTCCTTTTCCTTGAATAACTTCATGAAACTCACGACGTCCTTGATGAAAACCAAGTTTAGGTTTTCAGGACTCACTTCTTCTGTGAGGATATTCTTGATAAGCGTCCGGAATATCATCAATGTCCTCAAGAAATACTGGCGCTTGATGCTAGTGAAGACCACCTTGAATCGTGGAAGACCAGAAAATACTTCTCTAAACCGTTTCTCGTGCTTTTTCAATTTTTTTTCAGTTAGGAGGTCAATTTTATGCATGAAAAGGTAAATTATGGCATCAGGGCACTGCCGCTTTCTCACATTGAGCACTTGGCGCACGAAAGTGATATTGGCATCGGGTTCATCGGAGGAATCGATAATGATCAAGACATGGGTGGCATCTTGGAATATTTCGTTCTCACTCGACTCGAGCCATTTTTTGTTTTCCTGTCCGGCGAGATCGAACACGCCAATTTTCTTGCCGAAGTCAAGCACGATCGATTCTATCCCGTACGTGGGATCAAGTGCATATTGCAATAATTGTTCGGCAGATTGGTATTCGAAAAATATTTTCCGCAAGGTTGTTTTTCCAGCGGAAGCAGGCCCGACGAAGATAATCTTGTTACTCATGTAGGTGCACCAAACCAAGTTAAAATGTCACGATATCACGTGTGGATGGCCGATATTATCCCGTGACTCATGTTCTTGCATTGATCTTATTCTTGCAATTCAGAGGTAGGTCAATCAATCATTATATCGATTTTTTTCGTTATAATGCTTTCTATTCACGTGTATCATGAATTATTATTTTCTTGGATGAATCGAACCAATCCCTCTAAATCAAGCGGCTTGTAGAATATTTTTTTTATCCCTGATCTAATGGCTTCGTTAATTATCTCTTCGACGGCATAACCTGTCATGAGTGCGTATTTCGTCTTAGGCTTTATTTCTTTCATTTTCTTGAAAACTTCGAATCCATTCATCTCAGGCATCTTGATATCAAGGATTGCCACGTCGATAGGGATGGATTTGATTAAATTGATGGCGTCAAGGCCGTTATTTGCCGTGGTAACTTGAAAATCAAGTTCTTTCAGGAGGTCATGAAGGGTTTCCGTCATGAAGGGTTCATCATCAACGATCAGGACCCTTCGATCTCCCTGACTGATTTTTCTACACAAATTTTGCCCCCCTTTGTTTGTGGTGCAAATTCTATCATTGTTATATTTCATATTCACAATTCCCACGAAGGTAAGTTTTCCTAGTGAATCTCTACTATTCTATCAATAAATAATTTATGAAGTTTGTTTTGACACTGGCATAAATATCCCGTGCCTGCATCTGGAAGGACAGGTTTCAATAGGAGGCTTTGAGCATTTCACTTCACCGAAAATTGAACCATATTATTGAATGTTTTTAAGGAATGACTCGAATGTAGAATCACCCTCGAAAGCCGGGATGTGGTGATGCACACGTGGTAAAGAAAATATTCATCGTTGAAGATAATGAAAAAAATATGAGTCTGTTTAACGCGATCTTGAAGACAATACCAGACATCGAGGTTAAAAGTGCCGAGCGCGGTGATGAGGGATTTGAGATGATCAAGCAGGGTGAACCCGATCTTATCATCTTGGATGTACAATTACCTGGCATGAACGGGATTGAAATTTGCAAGGAATTGCGCAAGATTGAAAAGTTCAATGAACTGCCGATAATTGCAGTAACAGCATTCACCATGAAGGGTGATCAAGAGCGGATCATGGCTGCTGGATTCACCGAATACATTTCGAAACCCATTAGAGTCAAGAATTTCAAGGAAACGGTTTCAGGCTATATCACGTGAACTGCCTTGATGCCTATCTACGACACGTCATCATTTTGATCCTGCCAATATCTTTTTATGTCCTTCTTTATATGGATTTATGGGAAATAAGCACATCCAAGATTGAACGACCAATATGGATGAATTGCATTCATGTATCATTCATGTGGTGCAGGATAGCCGCAATCATCGTTCCCCTAGTTCATCAATGACTGCAGGTGATGTATCGTGAACCAAGACAAGCTGAAGGAACATCTAGAGCGTAGGTTGCAATTCGAACGTATTATCTTCACGATTACTTCCGAACTTGCAAGGGTAGGAGATGATAACCAGGTTGAAGTGGTGGAATCATCACTCGGGGAGATTGGTACAGTCGTTCAATCCAGAAGGGTTTTCTTGTTGCTGTTTAACAAGGATCCATGCTTCATGGAACAGGTGTACGAGTGGACCGGGAAGGACGTGGCACCAGTCAAGGAAATCATCAGGAAGATAGCAGGGGTTGATCCGTCATGGATGGAAAGCAGGCTCAAGGAAGCAGAGATCATAAACCTGGGAGACAACACGAAGGATCTCGAGGAAGAAGGAAAAGATAGTTTGAATCGATTAAGCATTGATACATTGCATGTTTTTCCGATTTTCGTGAATCTTTCAATAGAAGGGTTCTTATGTTTTGATGAGCCAGCGGCAATAAGAAACTGGGAAGAAGAAAACATTGCTATACTACGCACCATATCACAAATTATTGGAAATTCCATTGATAGGATTTTAACTGAGGAAAAACTGAAAAAATCTGAGAAAAAATACAGGAACGTTCTTGAAAGTATCATGGAGGCGTATTTCGAAGTTGACTTGAAAGGAAATTTCACATTTTTCAATTATGCTTTGTGCAATCTCACGGGGATCTCGAAGCAAGATTTACTTGGAAGCAATTATGCTTTGATAACCACTGGTGAATCTGCCAGAGAAATATTCAAGAAATTCAATGAGATTTACCAGAAAAGGAGAAATAGGTCGCGAATCGAGTTCCAGATCAAGAATATTGATGGCCGGATGCTTCAAGTTGAGGCATCGGTATATATAAGACGGGATGCTGATGAGAACATCGTTGGTTTCAGGGGATTCATCCAAGATATCACCGAGCGTAAACGATCGGAGGAATTGAAGGAAAAGTTCGCGCAATACCTGCGAAGGGAGGTGAAAGCTAGGACGAAAGAATTGGAAGAAGCCATGACCCAGCAAAAGAAATACTTGGATCAAATCATCAAGGCATCTCAATTCAAATCAGAATTCATGGCAACAATGTCGCATGAGCTCCGAACGCCCTTGAATGCCATTATTGGTTTCTCCGAGTTACTTCTTGAAGGTTGTTACGGCAAGCTCAATGAAGATCAAATGAGTTTCTTGCATGATGTACATTCATCTGCGGAGCATCTCTTGGAGATGATCAACAGGATCTTGGATATTTCGAAGATTGAGGCGGGGCGAATTAGCTTGAACGTGGAACCTGTCATCGTGAATGATTTGGTAAAATCTGTACAAGCAACATTGAAACCCTTGTACAAGAAAAAGGATTTAGAATTCAATATTATTGGCCTTGATGAAGAAAAAGTGATATACGCGGATCCCATCAGGTTGAAAGAAATCTTGATAAACTTGATTGGAAACGCGATAAAATACACCGAGGAAGGCTCTGTCAATATCCTTTACACGGATAAGGGAGAACAATCAGAGATTAGC
>WJJB01000308.1 GCA_014729935.1 Candidatus Bathyarchaeota archaeon
CTGCTTTCTCAGGATCCAAGATGAGCACTCCATCACTTTTTAAATTCACGAGTTCATCAATGATTTCAGCATCGGGTCTATCGGTGCTGTCGGGAAGTCCCATCATGTTTTTCTCGTTGGTGGCAATGAATGCAGCCTTGATCTTCTTTGCTTCCCAAATCACGTCGGTCCTGATACATTGCTCGTCCACGACCACAACATCGGGAATGCCAGATCTAATGTATCGTAGCTGGCGCGACATTGAACCCACGACCTTAGCCGAGTCATAATACCTGGTCAAGTCGATGGCTGTGCAGCATATTGCACCCAAGTCTACCTTCGCTCCCAAATCATTCTCCCTGATATAATCGACCATTTCCACGCCAGGAGCTGCATTGTGGCCTATCATCAGGATATTGGGTTTGTTGGCGTCTATGGTGCCCATGCCAATTTCCACGAGGGGGGTTTCCTCTCCCTGTTTCTTGAAGAGCATAATTTGAGCCAAGTCTGCATCCTCTAAACCTATGAGATCCATTAAACCTGCATGTAATGCCTTCGCTTCGAAATCCATGTAGGATCCTTCCTGTCCAGTATGAGCCGCACTGAGAAGGTGGATGATTTGAGATTCAATGTACCTGAACACCTTTTCAAGGTCACCGATTGTCTTTGGAGCAATGCCGCAAATGAGCCGAGCCATGGGTGCCTCCACGGCGATGTCATCTCCCAAGTCTAAGGGATAATCGTGTCCGAATTTTTCTATCATCCAGTGGAGTAGGTGAATACCGTGACTGCTATGGCAGGATGCACCGATGCAACAGGCAATTTCCACGATACGTGCTTGCTGTGTCTTGATGTCGATACCACATGCTCCCCGTCGTCCCTTGGACAGGTTGCATTTACCGTATGTGCACAAGCAACACATGTCGCAGATCGGGGCATATGCGGGCTGGTACCGTTCAAGTAATTTCATGTACCACGGCCGCATTTCCGTCAGGTTAGGCATGGGTGTTGGTCCTTGGGGTTCGAATTCTTCTTCCTCCTCGAACACCAGATCACCGATACTCAATTCAAGACCTGAAATCTTCCCTAATGGACTGTCAAGCTTGTCTACTTTCAAGCGTGCCGAGTTTCTACTTACCATTGTATCTTTCACTTCACTTTTCTAGGTAATCTACTTTGGTATAATCTCTCTTGTGCTTTTAATATTGATGACGATTGTTATAGAATTCGGTTACAAATCTTTAAAAGGTTCTTTTGTGAAAAATAAGCGCCATCCTCGTGATCTCGCGCCATCATGTACCACCTGCACGTGCCTGTTTTCCTGATGGCGACATTATTTGGAATCAAGGAAATGGTGGCGTTAATGGGCGTGTACCAGGGCAGCCTCATGATAACATTCTTGAAAAACCACGCCTTGAACATTACCGGGAGAGGGTTGGGTTCGCAAACGAGTTCTTTGCCCATCCGATGCTAATCAAGGCATTCACGTGGACACCCTGCACGATCATCCAAGATAACAGTCATGTTTCCTTATTCAATTCCCACTGGCGGGAGTGTGATCTAACAGCTAAATTGAACCCCCCCGAATCTGGACACCATCAGGATACCACGGGGGTGGAAAGGGCGGTGCAGGAAGGCGAAAAACGTTCACGTGTGCCGATTCGGCGTGCGGGTTGGTGCTCGATTCGGACCTGAACGCGTCGCGGAACGTTGGAGTTGCGCAATCATCGCCACGGCTACGTGCCACGGCGTCGGGTGCCCATTATCACCCGGTCGCCGTTCCCCAGGGGAACGGCAGTAACCGCACCGGCTCGGACCGCGATGTCCAAGTTCGGGGAGGTTGGGAATAACGGTGGAATAGGAACTCGCTTAAGTGCAACGGAACCCGCAGCAATGATGGATCACGGCAATCTTACAGCATGCCAGCCTAACGGCTTGATCTACCAGAACTTGAGTTCCTGGCTACGCGCGGGAAATCTAAAAAGTGATCTAGGTTTCCTTCATAAGTAGATATCCCATCCTGTTTCCCGTGACATGTTAACGCGTGCAAGATGGTAGAGAAATGACAAGAGGAAATAGCAATGTCGCTAGGCAATCTCAAGATCTGGTATGAATCTCCGGCTAGTGTGTGGGTTGAAGCGTTACCTCTTGGAAATGGCACCTTGGGTGCAATGGTATTCGGATGGATAGAGGAGGAATGTTTCCAGCTCAATAATGATACGCTCTGGTCTGGCTTCCCACGGGATCGCACCAATCCATCAGCCCTGGAATTGCTTCCAAGCGTTCAAAAACTTGTACTTGATGGAAAAATTCCAGAGGCTGAACGCGTAATAGAGCAGCATATGGGATGCCCCAGAACGGAATCATATCAACCAATGGGGTACCTTTACCTGGCACTCGATCATGGAAAAAATGTCACTCATTACAGGCGTGAACTGGATTTGGAGACTGCCACGTGCAAGGTGGAGTATAATGTCGCCGGGGGAGCACATGTTACCCGGGAAGCATTCATATCTTATCCTGATAAGGTAATGGTAGTAAAGATCACCGCAGAGGGCGGGAGTCCCCTTACACTGGAAGCGAGCCTAGATACCGACCATGAAAGATCGTGCACGATACAGCAGAAAGATGATGGTGGGGATTACTTGGTGCTAGAATCACGAGTGCCTTCACACGTCGCTCCCAATTATGAAATAACCCATGGAAAGGAACCCGTAACCTATGAAGATGGAAAGGGGATGCCCTTCCAGATTCACCTCAAGATACTTAACTGCGATGGGATGGTTGCCATCGAAGGTGATGCTATTGCCATTTCCAACGCGAGATCAATTGAACTGCTTATTGCTTCGGGGACGAGTTTTTCTGGATTCAACGTGGATCCCAGCAACCAACCAGTTCGCTTGGAAGATAGGGCGCAAGAAATCATATCTGGAAAAGGGGACGTGTCCTATCAAGGACTAAAATCGAGGCATATCAAGGATTACCAAGAGTTATTCTCAAGGGTAACCTTGGATCTCGGCACGAGTGAAAACATGGCATTACCGACAGGAAACAGGATATCCCAAATCAAGGTATCGAAACAGGTAAGGAAGATGGATGATCCAGTATTCAAATGGTTCATGCAGGCTGCAC